>CAZRIB010000459.1:1869-3427 GCA_964600035.1 uncultured Ardenticatenaceae bacterium
AAAGAGGGAAATCTAATGAAATACAGAATCGAAAAAGACACAATGGGCGAAGTACAAGTTCCCGATGACAAATATTGGGGCGCACAAACACAACGAAGCTTCAACAACTTCAAAATTGGCGGGCACAAAATGCCGCGAGAAATCATCTACGCCTTTGCCATCCTCAAAAAAGCGGCTGCCCTGGTAAACGCCGAGCTGACAGACTTCCCCCAGGAAAAAGCCAACGCCATTGCTCAGGTTTGCGACGAGATTTTAGCCGGCAAACACGACGACCAATTTCCCCTGGTTGTTTGGCAAACTGGCTCCGGGACACAAAGCAATATGAATGTCAACGAGGTCATCGCTAACCGGGCAACCGAGCTTTTGGGTGGAAATTTCCGCGAAGAAAAGCTGGTGAAGGCCAATGATGACGTAAACAAGAGCCAAAGCTCCAACGACACTTACCCCACAGCCATGCACATTGCCACTTACAAAAAAGTGGTGGAAGAGATGCTGCCAAAAGTACAGCTTTTGCGGGATACGCTGGCGAAAAAGTCGGCGGAATTTATGCACGTGGTGAAAACTGGCCGTACGCATCTCATGGATGCCACCCCGCTTACCCTGGGGCAGGAGTTTAGCGGCTATGTTACCCAACTGGATCGCGGTATGGCGGCTGTGCGGGATAGTCTGGAACGACTGCGGGAGCTGGCACTGGGCGGTACGGCCGTTGGCACAGGTCTCAACACGCCAGAAGGGTATGATGTGGCTGTGGCGGCCAAAATTGCGGAATTAACCGGCCATCCCTTCATTACGGCCGAAAACAAATTCGAAGCCCTCAGTGCCCATGATGCCATGGTGGAAATGAGCGGCAGTTTGAAGCGGTTGGCTGTTAGCTTGATGCATATTGCCAACAACATTCGCCTGCTGGCCAGCGGCCCGCGTACCGGCATTGGTGAGATTATTTTGCCAGCCAATGAACCGGGCAGTTCCATTATGCCGGGTAAGGTAAACCCCACGCAGGCAGAAGCACTGACGATGGTGTGTGCGCAGGTGATAGGCAACGACACGGCCGTTTCCGTTGCCGGTACACACGGCCACTTCCAGCTAAACGTCTTCAAGCCCGTCATCGCCTTTAACGTGCTGACCAGCGCCCAACTCATTGGTGACGCCTGCCAGAGCTTCAACGACAACTGTGCCGTCGGCATTGAGCCAAACCACACCCGCATCAACGAATTGGTAAACAAAAGCCTTATGCTGGTAACAGCCCTAAACACCCGCATTGGCTACTACAAAGCCGCCGACATTGCCCAGCTTGCCCACAAAGAAGGGCTAACCCTCAAAGAAGCCGCCTTAAAACTGGGCTACCTTACCGAAGAAGAGTTCGATGAAACCGTTGTGCCATCCAAGATGGTCGGTAAACTGCCTGAATAAAAAGAGGCTTTTTGGAAATCACGGCGTAATTTATTAATAAATAAAGCAGGGACACAGTGTATCGTGCCCCTGCTTTTTATTTAACCTCAGCTCGAAGATAAAAAATAGGACGCAGATTTGCCTGATGAACGCAGATTAATAGTTGATT
>CAZRIB010000460.1:0-3426 GCA_964600035.1 uncultured Ardenticatenaceae bacterium
ATTCAATTGTTCCATACTTTGAAAGTGCAAGATGCAAACGGCCGTTTGCTGGAGTTAGGGTCGCCTACGACACAATCATTGTTTGCCTATTTGGTTTTGCATGCGGGGCAGGCCATCGACAGGCGACGGCTGGCTTTTTTGTTTTGGCCCAAAGGTACAGAAAGCGCCGCCCGGCGAAATTTGCGCCAATATCTGCACCGCATCCGGCGGGCGCTGGAGCCGATTGATCCGTCTGGGGAGATGCTGCAGACGGTTGGGCATTACGTTCAGCTTTTGCTGCCCGATGATTGTTTTTTGGATGTGCGGGCGTTTGAGGCGGCTTTGGGGGGCCGGGGAACGTCACTGCGTACGGCCGTTTCCTTATATAAAGGCGATTTGCTGGAAGATATTTATGACGACTGGGTGCAGCCGGAGCGGGAGCGGCTGGCGCAGTTGTACCGGGAGACGCTGGTTCGGCTGATTGGTGAGTTGGAGCAGGCGGGGGATTTGCAAACGGCCGTTTCCTATGCCGAGCAATTTTTGGCCGCAGAGCCGCTTTTGGAACACGCCCATGTGCGCTTGATGCAGTTGTATTACCGCCTGGGTGACCGGGGACGGGTTGCCCAGCAGTTTGAGGCGTTAAAAACGGTGCTGGCTGAAGAGTTGGATGTGGAGCCGATGCCGGAAACGGCCGTAATGGTCGAAGCGATGCTGGCCGGTTCATACACACTGCCGGCAGCCAATCATCAGCCGAATTTATTGGCCGTGCCCGCCGCGCCGCCGCCTGTTGTTGAGCCGTCTGTCCCCAAAACGGCCGAATTTATTGGCCGTGACAAAGAATTTGCCTGGCTGGATGATGCCTGGCAGCGTGCGCGTTTGGGACAGGGGGGTGTTTGTTTTGTCATGGGTGAGATGGGCGTGGGCAAAACCCGGCTTGTTGAGGAGTGGTTGAGCCGTTTGCCCGATGGCTGTCATATCATTAACGGCCGTGCCCATGAATTTGAGTCGATGATTCCTTATGCGCCGCTTGCGCAGGGGCTGCGGGTGGCCGCACAAACAAGTGCTATCCCCTGGGAACTGTTCCAGCCGCCGCCCGCCTGGTTATTTTCGCTGCTGCCCCTGCTGCCAGATTTGTCTGTGGTCTTTCCGGGGGCTTCGGTAACGGCCGTGACACCACAGCACCACATCATCGAAAGTTTAGGGAACTTTTTCGCCGCCCTTTCCCGCCACAAGCCGCTGGTCATTTATCTCGATAATCTACATTGGGCAGACAGTCCCACGTGGAATTTCCTGGGGTATCTTTCCCAGCGCATACCCCAACTGCCCATCCTGCTCATTGGTACGGCCAGAGAAGAAGATATGCCCACAGAGCGCAGCCGAATGCTGCGTAAATTGTTGCGCATGCCAACCGTTTCCCAGCTCACCTTGCCCCGTCTGACACGGGAGGAAACCAACGCGCTGGTGCAGGCGCTGATGCCGGATATTGATTTAGACCCGGTATTTTTGCGCCGTATTTATGAAGAGGCAGAAGGGAACCCGTTCTTTGTGATTGAGACGGTGCGGGCTGTGCGTGAGGCAGGGGGCGACTGGACTGAAAGTGTGCCGACAGATGCCAGCGGGAATCGGCCGTTTTTTGCCATTCCACTGCAAGTACAGGCCGTCATTGAGTCCCGGCTGGACAAATTAACAGAAGAAAGCCGCAATGCGTTGGGTGTGGCGGCTGCCATTGGCCGGGAATTTAGCTTTCAGCTTTTGCAGGAAGTAAGCCAGTTTGACACAGAAACCTTGCTGAATGCATTAGACCAATGGCTGGCGCGAGGGCTGGTGCGAGAAACCCGTGACGGGTATGACTTTACGCATGAAAAATTGAGCCAGGTGGCGTATGAACAGCTTAGTCGTGCCCGCCGCCAATGGATTCATCGCCGTATTGCCGATTATTTGGCGGCCAGCCATCCGCCCGCGACCCCGGCACAGTTGGCACATCATTACTATTTAAGCACGGAGCCGGGATTGGCACTGCCTTATCTGGCACAGGCCGGGCAGCGTGCCTTGAGTGTGCGTTCTTACCAGGAAGCGCGGGAATTTGGGCTGCGGGCAATTGGTTTGCTGGGGCGGACGCCGCGGTTAAGCAGTCATGCGGCGGCGGAACGGATTGATTTGAATTTGCAGGTGGCACAGGCGTATGCGTTTACCGGTGGGCTGCCAAAGGCGCTGCAGCTGCTGCGTGAAGCGGAACGGATGGCAGAAGCACAGGGGGATGTGGGACGGCTGGCGCGAATTTTTCGCCGGTCGGCACAAATTTTTTGGCTGCAAGGGTCGCCGGAAACGGCCGATACGTATGCCCGCCGCACACTCCGCCATGCGGAAGAGCTGGATGATGACCGGCTGCGTTTTGCCGCGCTGCGCATGTTGGGGCGGGTAAATATCGTCTTGAGCCACTTTGATGATGCCATTGCCTATTTGCTGCGTTACATCGATTTGGCGGAAGAGCAGGGGGGACAGCCCGATTTACCGGCGGTGTATGGTTATTTGGGGGTGGCTTATGCGCGGGTGGGGTCGTGGCAGCGGGCGCTGGATGCGGCACAGCGTGGTTTTGAGCTGACGCGGGTGGATGTGGCCGGGGCGATGCATCTGGTGGCGCGGATGCAGTTGGCGTTTGTTTATGCGGAGCTGCGGGAGTGGGAAAATGCGCTGGCAGTGGCGGAGCCGATTCGGGATCAGTGGCAGGAGGAGGGGATGACGCCGTATGCGTTTATGCTGCGGACGGTTTACGGCCGTTCCCGGGCACAACTGCACGGCGATGAAAAAGGCACGGCCGAAATTGAAGCCGCGCTGCAATGGGCGGAAGAAACGGATTACCGCGTACAGGTACACGTGGTGCAGTTATATCTGGCACAGGCATATGCCCACTTAAACAAGCGGGAGCGGGCGTTAGAAATTGCCCAGGCGGCAACAGATCGCGCCCGGCAGGTGGGGGATCGTTGGGCAGAAGCGGTGGGGCTGCGCACACAGGCAGAAATTGCCATGCGGCTGCCAAAGCCCGACTGGCTGGCTGTGGAGAATTGGCTGGTACGCGGTGCGGCCGTTTTGCGCCAGATTCGCGCCCGGCCAGATTTGGCGCGTACGTACCTGACTTTGCGCCGTTTGTATGACCGCGCCGGGCAAACTGCCTGGGCGGTGGACTGTCATTTCCGGGCGGTGTCTATTTTTGAGGAGCTGGATATGGGGGCAGAGCTTCAGGAGGCGCAGGGACAGCCCGGTGGGGAACGTACGGGGGCGGTTGTGATTCACGGGCTGGCGCTGCAAGGGCCGAATCAGGTGCTGGATGGGTAGTGTCCGTATTCAGTAATCAGTATTCCGTAATCCGTGTGCGCTGCCTCTGGTAAGTTCATCGGGATACGGGCTTCGGGTTACGTATAGTAAAAGCGTCTGTTTTTAATCCATTAT
>CAZRIB010000461.1:0-3422 GCA_964600035.1 uncultured Ardenticatenaceae bacterium
TGTGTCTGTTAGCTGTTGTCCAATAAGAACGGCCGTTTCCCCTTCCACATACGTCAAAAAAACAACCCGGTGTTCATCCCCCTTTAACCGAAGCTGCTTTTGCAGCCATTCCGGTTCCAGCGGCGATCCCCGCTTTTTGACAGTCACCCGTCCCACATTTCGTTCCCGTAAATAAGCACGAAGACGTTTCAACTGAAAAGGGAAAAAATCCTCCAGCCGATAGCCGCGAGCAAAAGGTGTTGTCTGCCGGGTATCGGTGGTAATGTAGGCTATCTCCTCATCAATTTTTGTCCCGTCAAGCTGTGCGGCCAGCGCTTCCACCAAATGCGCCCGAATAACTGCCCCGTCTGGTTCGTATAAAAACGCCTTGGGTTTTGTAACGCTAATCTTTTCTGGTGGCATGTCCCGGCAGGATAAGGAGTGGCCGCCGGGCAACAAGGTGGCTTTGCGAATCGTATGGTCTCGCAGGTTGTCGTACCACAGCACGGCTTCTTTCACTTCGCCATTGACGGAGATAAATTCGACATCGGCATCGGCTGGCAGCTCGGCATAATCAACGCCGGGACTGATTTTTACGGCCGTTCCCTGCGCCACCGCCCGCCAGCCAGCCACAACAGACAAAGGCGGCTGGTATTGATGCACAGAATAAAAACGGCGTCCTTGTTCATCGCGGCGGGCTGGATCAAAAAAGACGGCATCCGTTTGAAAAGGGGAGAGTGCCATGACATCTGCTTGCAGGGGACGGAAATGGTCGGCACGGCCGTAAACCCGCAAATTTTCCGCCGCCATCGCCAGCCGCACCGGATCCCAATCTACGCCAGTAACCGTGCTGTAAGCCGCCAGTCCCAGTGCATCCCCGCCAATTGAACAGCACAAATCGACCACATTTTGCACACCCAAACGAGCAAAGCGGCCTGCCCGATATTGGGCAATCTCTTCCGACGAGGCTTGTTCCAGTGCCGGACGGGTAAAGAACATCTCCGCTGCCCGGCTAAATTTGGCCGCGCCTAGCTGCCGCAGCAAGACAGTTTCCAGGACAGCCTGGGCTAAATCCGGGGGGAGTTGGCGGCGCAGTTTGGCGGCTGTTTGCAAATGGGTGGCAGGGGTTAATGGGGTAACGGCCGTTTCTTGCAGCACCTGCTTCCCTTCAGCAGACGTTAAAAAGCGGAGATGTTCCAGTGTGAATTGCATGGCTTAGGGCAGGTCTGGCTCCACAAAAAGCGACTCTTCATCTTCAGATGGCAGTTCGTCAACGTCGGTGGCAGCCGCCGGAGTGGATGGTGCAGCCTGCCGCCCACAGTACACCTGAAACGCGCACCCGCTGCATGCCGCCAAATTGTCGGTTAGCGGCCACTGGTCATCGGTAAGTGCCTGGGTGATGGCTCCGGCTGTTTGCATCATCTCAGCCCAATTTTGGGCATGCCAGGCATCGTTGTAGGTAAAGGTGATAGGGGTTTGGGCATCTTGTGCATACCAGTAGGTCAGGGTGATGTGGCTGGCAGGCAGGGTACGGCCGTTTTCCCACAGCGCTGCATGTCCTTCCATCACCATTGCCAGATAGACCCGCGTTTGCCAATCCTGGCGAAGGGCAGCCTTTTGCCGGGGATGGCCTGTTTTCCAGTCGAAAATGTGGACAAAGGGCGCGCCATGCCGTTCTTCCAGCACCAGCAGGTCAAAACGACCTGTCAGTAAGTGCTGCCCCAGGGGAATGGTGAGCGTGTGTTCTGGCAGGACACGGCCGTTTACAGCCGCCATCTCACTATGCTGAAACAGACGCCACCAGGTACGCACCCGGTCATCATCCACCACAGGCTCAACCGGCAGCCCCAAAAAATGACGCTCCAGCAATTGATGAAACAGTTTACCTTGCTGCATCAGGCGTTCGCTTTGCAGGGGCATCGGCTTTTCAGGCCACGCCATTCTTTGCCGGTAGCGCAGGGCAAACCGCCGTTGGCAGGTAAGAAATGTTTCCAGCTTTGTTCGGCTTAAAATGATGGATTCGCTCATGATTAAAAATGGGTTATTGCATCATGCTGCCTGATACGGAATACGGAATACAGGTACGAGTCACCCCGTTACTGATACTGCTTATGCACCCAATACGAAACGGTATCAATATGAAACGTTTGCGGCTGCACATCAATGGGCTGCACCGCCACCAGCCGGTAGCCGGCACGCGCCAACTGTTTGCTGTCTCTGGCCATTGTTGCCAAATCACTGCTTATGTAAATAATGGCGGGTGGGCCTTCGCGCCGGATGTGGTTGGCAAGCGGCTTTGTTAAACCGTCAGATGGTGGTTCTATGACCAGCACATCATACTCAACATCCAGCGCATAGATGACGCTTGCCGGGTCGTCTTCGTAAATGTGGATGTTGTCGAAACTGTCCAGGTTCACGGCCGAATCGGCAACGGCATCCGGGTTTGGTTCAATGGCAATGACACCGGCAGAAAGGGGGGCGATGGCGGCCGTTAACCAGCCTGTGCCGCTGTAGGCCTGTATGATGCGGGCCTGGGGGTGGCGGGAGACAAAGTGGGTCACTGTTTGGCTAATTTGTTCGGCTCCAGACAGGCTGGGGGGGAAGGGGCAGCCCGGCGAGACGCGGAAGGAACGGCCGTTTACTTCATAAAGCGAATAATAGTCCCCAACCAAAGAAGCGGCCGTGTTATCTGGCAGTACAATGGCAACAGAAACGGGAAAGTCAATCTCCAGCGCAGGGGGTTCTACCCCGGTCACTTCCATTGCGGCCAACAGTTCGCCTTCACTGTCCACACGCAGCGTCATTTTACGCAGTTCCGGCAAATCCAGGTCAATGTCTTGCAGCAGTTCCATAAGCCGTGGATCGGCAATGGGGCATTGGGTAATGGGGATAATTTGCCGTTTGGCTGGCGACCAATACCCCAAGCCACCTCCTTTGGCCGGAAACAGTGTGATTTGTTGGCGGTATGCCCATGGGTTGGCGTTTGGCAGGGTGGGGAGGACGTTGGCGTTTTTGATGCCGCCCAGCCGTTGTAACTGGTCTTTTACCACGTCTTGTTTGAAGGCCAGTTGTTTGGTGTAGGCGATGTGTTGGAAATGGCAGCCGCCACATTCACCAAAGTGTGGGCATTGGGGCGAAACGCGGTCGGACACGGCCGTTTCCACTGCCAGCAGCTTTCCCTGGGCGTACTCTTTCTTTTCTACTGGCACAGCCACCCGGACGGTTTCGCCGGGAATGGCGAGGGGAACAAAAATGAAACGGCCGTTGTCATCTTGCCCCAGTGCTGAACCGCCATGTGCCATTGTTGTGAGCTGTAAAGTGATTTCTTTCTTCATATTAAAAGGTTAAAGATTGATGGATTGAAGATTGAGTTCACTGCCCTTTGCGACTCCGCGGCTGCTTTTTTCAGATGACACATTCATCAAAATTTTCCAATCGCTACC
>CAZRIB010000462.1:0-3401 GCA_964600035.1 uncultured Ardenticatenaceae bacterium
TGACAGAATAATTAACAGGGCTGCGCCCATGATGAGTAGTGACCGTTTTTTCATGCTTGCTTGCTCTTTTGCGTTGTTAGGTAAACCACTTCTTTGTGGTTTACTCAAGCAAACCGCAAATACAGGTACTGTTTATCTCTAAAAATTTTCTGCGGTTTGCCTGTCGTGTTTGGGGAAAGCTGTTTTTTTAATTTAGAAGATTACGGGGTGGCATTATAGTCAAATGGTGAAAGTTGCCAATTTATGACGGCCGTTTACGGGTGATTCTGAGTAACTGATTAGCTAAAAAGAGGGTGTAAGGCGTGCTACAGACGGCCGTTTATACACATTAAGGGAGCTGCAATGCGGGATTGGCTTTACATTAAAAAATGCGCCAAAAAACGAGCCGCCTGCCTTTCTGCCCACCAAACCGGGGCCAAAGGCCACTGCCCACTCATAAAGCCCACGTGCCCGCCGTGCGGGGAGAATTGGGCAAACAAGCAGGGATTCTGGTTAATGGTTGTGTAGGGGATGTCTTGCTGGTCGAAAAATGGATCATCATCTGCGCGCAGCAGTAAGGTTGGGGTGGTAATGGCTGGCATAAATTGGGCGCTGCTGTTTTGCCGGTAATAGTCGTCTGCGTTTTGGAAGCCGTGAAGCGGGGCTGTAAACCAGTCGTCAAATTGGTGAAGTGTGCGTACTTTATGGATGCGCGAAACGTCAACAAGGGGGGCTAGTTGTGCCTGCTTTGCCATTACTTTTTGCCGCAGTGATTTGATAAAACGGGGGACGTAGATACGGCCGTTGCCATTTTCCAGCACTTTTGCGCCCAAGGCTAAATCAAACGGCGGGGAGACGGCTACAGCCGCCGAAACAAGGCTGTTTTTACCGCACTCTCCCAGATATTTCAGAAGCAAGTTCGCTCCTAATGAAAATCCAACCAGCCCAATGGGGGCATCTGGAAAGGATTTTGTCAGCCATTTTATGACTAAACCCACATCCTCTGTTGCGCCAGCGTGGTAAAAGCGGGTGGTTTGGTTCATTTCGCCGCTGCATGAGCGGTAGTTTAGCCCCACCGCGCGGATGCCTTGTTGGGCAAGCTGGCGGTACGTTTCGCAGGCGTATCCCCGGCGGGCAGAGCCTTCCAGTCCGTGCAGAAGGAGGACGATGGGGGTGTTGGCTGGGGTGTTGAAGGGAGAACGGCCGTTTACTTCAGCCAAATCAACATCCACAAAATCGCCATCTGGCGTGTCTAACCGGACACGAGAAAAAGAAACCCCGTCATGGCGGCGAAACAGTCCGCCTGCCACCGTCTGGGCATGAGCGTTTCTAAAACCAATTGCAGGTGTAAAGGGTTCGATATGAAAAGTTTGCATAGCAGTTAAATGATGCGTGATGATCTGGTCGCCTGACACTTTTTAGCAACAAGAAATTGGACACGGATTGACACAGATAAACACGGATCATTTAGCTCAAAATCTGTGTCATCCGCATTTATTTGCGTCCTCAAAAAAACTACCAGGCAGCAGCGTGATGATTGATGATTAAACAATTGACAATTCTCCATTATCTAACACCCTTCTAACAAAACAACCCCTTGACATCTTGACGCGCTGCGTTATAATACTTTTGACGCGATGCGTTATGAACAAAATAAACAGAAATTAAATTCGTAAAATTCGTTGAAAAACGAGAAGGAAAAGAAAAATGGCAAATCAAGTTGAATCCGTACGTGAAACTGTTGACAAAAGCGTTGAGACCGTGACCGGTGTTGCTCGCAAAGTTTACCTGATTGGTTTGGGTGGTGTTACCGTTGTCCGTGATGAAATCACCAACTTGCTGAAAGGAACAGACAAACTGGTTACCCGTGGCGAATCTCTGGAAAAAGACGGCGTAGACCGTGTAAACAAAGTGGTGGAAGATCGCCGCAATCAGGTAAAGAAAGTGGTGGAAGATGTCGAAAAGCGTGTTGATGAATTGACTACGAATGTGCTGCATCGGGTAAACATTCCAACCGCTGCTGACATTGAAGACTTGAGCAAGAAAATTGCCAGCTTGAGCCGCAAGGTGGACAAATTGGCGAAAGAACAGAAAGAACAGGCGTAATTGCTGCGCATTTTACGGGGCGGTACACATCTTCTGGGGCACAGAGGAGCCGCTTTTCAAAAACCTGCTTGTCAATTGGCAAGCAGGTTTTTTGGTTTTTATGCGTTGTGCTAAAGTTTTGTCATGATGAAACGATTATTTTTGCTCTTGAGTGTGTTTTTGTTGGCGGGTTGTGTGGAAATACCGATTGAGGGGAGTGGGGGGATTGGTGAAACGGCCGTTTCTCCTGCTTCACCGGTTCGCGTCACCCCACCGACTGGTCAATTGGCACAAGTTGTCGATGTGATTGATGGCGACACCATTGATGTGGTATTGGCTGACAATGGTGAAACCTATCGTTTGCGTTACATTGGGGTCGATACACCGGAACGGGATGAGCCATTTTACCGGGAAGCAACAGAAGCCAACCGGGTAATGGTGGCGGGGCAAACGGTTATTTTGGTCAAGGATGTGTCAGAAACGGATAGATACGGCCGTTTACTCCGCTACGTGTACCTGCAAGACGGCACATTTGTCAACGCCGAACTGGTACGGCAGGGCTATGCACGGCTGGTCACCTTCCCGCCAGATGTTGCCATGCAAGACACATTTCTTGCTTTGCAACAAGAAGCCAGAAATGAAAAGCGCGGTCTCTGGCAAAACGAACCCCTCCTCCCCACAAACTTGCCCGCCGTTTGCCAAAGCTGCAGCAAAAACAGCTACAACTGCTCCGATTTCAGTACACAAGCAGATGCCCAGGCCTGTTTTGATTACTGCATGGCACAAACCGGAGAGGATGTCCACAAACTGGACGGTGGCGGAGATGGTATTGTTTGCGAATCGCTGCCATAAAAAAAAGGGATGCAATTGCACATTGCATCCCCAAGTCAAATAAACGTTCAATTATCAAATGATTAGACAGCAATCAACTCACCAGGGGCTAATTCAATCTTTTTGGCTTGATGATTGGCAATAAATTTAGGCATCCGGCTTAAGGTTTCCTCTTGTACCTTTTTCATGTCAATCGAGAGCGTTACATCAAACTCCCCGGCTTTGTCCACATATTCCAACGGAATGAAAAATTCGTCCCACATCTCCAAATTGGTGACTTTCAAGTAATACTCAAACAGTTTCAAAGCCGGATTGACGTCCTCAAGGCGTTGAAAAACAGCGACAGCCTGGCCAAGCCGGAAACCATCTGCCGTGAAAACTTCCGCACCTTTATGAATGTTGATGTTCATTATGCCTTCCTCCTGTTATATGTTCGGCAGAATTTCTTTAATTATACCCAAGAAAATGTTTGATTTGGGTTAGCAAACGGCCGTAAATCCATCCAA
>CAZRIB010000463.1:0-3400 GCA_964600035.1 uncultured Ardenticatenaceae bacterium
CATGTTCCCGATGAGAAAAGCCGCCGGGTAGGACAGGCAGTAGCCGCGGCCAGCTTGCCAAAATTAAGGTAAACAGTCAGCACATGATGGGTATGGATGGGATGAGATGTTGAATTTACACAATGACAACGCCGAAATTTTTGTGCCGGACGGCGCAGCAAGCGACGAAGCACTGGCACGCACAACACACCTGGGCATTGGTGCGCATCAAGATGATCTGGAAATCATGGCGTATCACGGCATATTGGCCTGTTTTGGCCGGGATGACCGCTGGTTTACCGGTGTTACCTGTACCAACGGCGCCGGTTCGGCGCGTACTGGCCCCTATGCCCACTACACCAACCAGCAGATGATGGCGGTTCGTGCTGAAGAGCAGCGGCAGGCGGCCATTTTGGGGCAGTACGGGGCAATGATTCAACTGTGCCACCCCAGCGCCGTCATCAAAGACCCGGCCAGTGATGTGCTGAAAAATGAATTGGTGCAGATTTTACGCCTGACCCAGCCGGAAGTTGTCTACACCCACAATCCGGCAGACAAACATTCGTCGCATATTGCGGTGGTTGTTCCCACGCTGCTGGCACTGCGGGAATTGGAACCGGCACAGCGTCCCCGGCGGGTTTATGGCTGTGAGGTGTGGCGCAACCTTGATTGGCTGCCGGATGAGGACAAGGTTCCGCTTGATGTCAGCGACCGGGAAAATATGGCCTGGGCGCTGGTTGGCCTGTTTGATTCCCAAATTGCGGGGGGCAAGCGGTATGACCTGGCGACAATCGGCCGTCGCCGGGCGAATGCCACTTATTTTGCTTCCCATGATGTGGATGATGCGTCGCAGTTGATTTTTGCGATGGATTTGACGCCGCTTATTGAAGATGATGGGCTGGATATTGTGGATTATGTCTTGTCTTTTGTGGATAAGTTCCGTGCTGATGTTGGCGCAAATTTAGAAAGACAATTGGGATGATGAATTGATTTTGTAAAGGCGGCGGCACAGGCAGGCTGCAACCCAAACGCATGTGCCACCGCCTGACGCTGAAGGAGGTGATTCCCCAACAACGAGCAAATGATACAACAAATGCAGGCTGTTTTCGATGAATGGCTGTTTTTCAAGTCGGGTTCTCTTGAAAGGCAGTAATGGAAACGGCCGTTTTCCGACCAAATGAACCGCATTTTCCTGAAATACACTCGAGAAGGAGAGACAATTGATGCGCAAGCTCACAACAACCCTTTTATTACTGCTCCTGTTGGCACTGGCAGCTTGTGGTGGTGAACGCCCGCAGGCCAACACCAATGAGGCAGACTCAACAACTGACACAACAACAGACTCAACAACTGAAACGGCCGAAACCGGCACCACAGACCAACCCACCAGCGAAACCCCTGCAGAAACCACAGGCGGCTCCTTCCTGGAGCGAGCCAAAGCAGGCGAATTTGCTGGCAGCCAGGTCACTGTATTTGGCAAATGGACCGAAGCCGAAGAAGACAACTTTGTCGCCGCCATTGCCCCCTTTGAAGAGGCCACCGGCATTGATGTGGTGTACGAAGGTTCTGCCGAATTTGAGACCCTCATCACCGTCCGCGTAGAGGGTGGCGACCCACCCGACGTGGCCGGTTTCCCCCAACCCGGCCTCATGGCTGAATTTGTCAAGAGCGGCAACATTCCCGACCACGCCCAATTCCTGGACGTGAATCAACTGAAAGAAAATTACAGCGATGCCTGGATCAACCTGGCAACGGTAGACGGCCAGCTAAGCGGCGTTTTCTACCGCGCCAGCACCAAGAGCATCGTCTGGTATCCGGTGAAGGCATTTGAAGAAGCCGGTTACGAAATTCCGCAAACCTGGGACGAAATGCTGGCCCTCAGCGACCGCATTGTCGAAGAGCAAGGCGTGACCCCCTGGTGCATCAGCATTCTACACGAAGGTGTGACAGGCTGGGTAGCCACCGACTGGCTGGAAGATATTTTGCTGCGTACTGCCCCGCCGGAAATTTACGACCAATGGGTAGCGCATGAGATTCCGTTTAACCATCCCGCCATCAAAAATGCGGCCGACATTATGGCAGAAATCTGGTTCAACCCGGATTACGTGTACGGCGGCACAGACGGCATCCTAAACATTTTTGTGGGCGACACACAAAACCCCATGTTTGAAGATCCGCCGCAGTGCTGGTTCCACAAGCAGGCTGGCTGGATTCCCGACTTTTGGCCGGAAGGTATGGAACCGGGTGTAGACAGCTCCTTCTTCTATCTGCCGCCAATTGACCCGGCCTATGGCAAACCCGTTTTAGGCGGTGGCGATGTCTTCTCTGCGTTCAATGATCGCCCGGAAACGGCCGCATTCATGGAATACCTGGCCTCTCCAGAAGGGGCAGAAGTGTGGGTAAGAAATGGCGGCTTCATCTCCCCCAACCGCAACGTGCCCGCCGATTGGTACGGCAGCTACGTGGATCGCGCCCAGGCTGAAATTATGGCCGAAGCCACCACCCTGCGCTTTGACGCATCCGACTTGATGCCCGCCGAAGTTGGCGCGGGTACGTTCTGGAGCGGCATGGTGGATTGGGTAAGCGGCACAGATATTGACACAGTGCTGCAAAACATTGAAGACAGTTGGCCTGCTGGTGATACTGGCATCGAAGGAACGGGCGGTGAGGATGCAGGCGGTGAGGACACCGCTGGTGAAGGAACGGCCGATACCGGCGGCTTCTCCTACCTGGCACAGGCCGAAAACGGCGACTTTGCAGGCACACAGGTGACCATTTTTGGCAAATGGACCGAAGGCGAAGAAGAAAAATTCGTTAACACACTGGCCGATTTTGAAGAGCGAACCGGTATTGACATTGTCTACAACGGCTCTTCTGAATTTGAGACGTTGGTAGCTGTGCAGGTGGAAGGCGGCGACCCGCCCGACATCGCCGGTTTCCCCCAACCGGGTTTGATGGCCGAATTTGTCCGTTCCGGTGACATTGTTGACTTTGGTTCCCTGACCAATGTGGACGAACTGAAGAACAATTACAGCGATGCGTGGATTGATTTGGCAACGGTAGACGGCCAGCTAAGCGGCGTTTTCTACCGCGCCAGCACCAAGAGCATCGTCTGGTATCCGGTGAAAGCATTTGAGGAAGCCGGTTACGAAATTCCGCAAACCTGGGACGAGATGATTGCCCTGAGTGACCGCATTGTTGAAGAGCAAGGCGTGACTCCCTGGTGCATCAGTATTCTGCATGAAGGCGTGACAGGCTGGGTAGCCACCGACTGGCTGGAAGACATTCTGCTGCGCACTGCCCCGCCGGAAATTTACGACCAATGGGTGGCGCATGAGATTCCGTTTAACCATCCAGAGGTCATGGAAGCGGCGCAAATCATGGCCGACATCTGGTTCAACCCGGATTACGTGTACGGCGG
>CAZRIB010000464.1:0-3379 GCA_964600035.1 uncultured Ardenticatenaceae bacterium
TCACAAACGGCCGTTCCCCGACCACTACAAGAAACCTGGCCAGTAGAACGGCTGGAAACAAGCGCTCCCATTCCGGCACATGAGGGCGATACCTCTATTTACGATCCACCACTCCTGACACCGCCGCCACCGGAAAAACCGGCCCCGGAAGCGGAACTGGCACGTTCTTTAATGGAACGGGTGTCGCCTGGTCAACCCACATCGTCCAGCATTGAGTTTGTGCCCCCTGCCCGCCCTCGACCGGCACGTTTACAACGGCAGCAATCGGCTGCGCCGGATTTGCCAGTCAGCCAACCGCCGGAAACGGCCGTACAACGTGCCCCCGCGCCGCAATCGTCCACCGTGACCACAGAAATTGGGGAACTGCCCGGCGATTTGTGGGAGTTGATTGGCGAACCGTCGCCAACCGCAGCGTCTGCCGCCCCTGTTTCTTCAGAAGCTCCCGTGCAGCGGAGAGCGGCTGATACGGCTCCTGAGACGAATGAACAACCGGCAAAACCGGCAATTATGCCAAGGCGTGAACCGGAAACGGCCGTGTCGGCCATGTCGCCCGATTTTTCTACACTGGCTGCACCTGCCCAGCGGAAAGAGGCAGATAAGTCTGCTGTACCACCAGTTGTGCCGCCGGAATTGGCAAAAAGTGAACCGAAAACGGCCGTTTCCTTGCCCACACACAACGTCACCACTGCACCAACAACAATTGCCCGCGCCCCTGCTCAAGCAGAACGCATGACACCACCACCAGCGCAGCCAGCCGGAAAAATGACATCCCCGGATACGGTTCAGAAAAGTGCCATCAAGCCGGTAGATACGCCCTCGTCGCCAATGGTACAGCGCGCGCCAACTGCCGCAGAAGATGAACCGGAGAGCAATGAAACAGCCACAGCAGAAATGGCTGGTGATCAGGAGTCGCCCTCTTCGGATTCTTTGGCAGAACCCGTCCCGACGGCGGATGAAGGGGAAACAACCAGAACAACGGAAGCAGCTGATATGCCGGAAGCGGAGCCGCTGCCAGCCACACCTCTCCCTTTGACAACGGAATCGCCAGAATCGGAATCGGCGGATTTGTCAGCCGGTCTGCCTGATGCCAATGCGCCGGATGGGGCAGGGCTGGATGTACCGGTTGGTTCGCTGTCTGCACCAAAAACGGAGGCACAAACGGCCGTTCCCCTCTTTGCAGATGCCGATACCGCCCAGACACAGGTGGATGACCCGATGGAGATGACGCTGCAAGCCGCCGATGAACCGGAAACGGCCGTTGCCTATGCCAGCCAGAGCCAGATGACCGACTTTTTATCTGCACCAGCGGCCGAGCCAACAGAAGAAGGCGTACTCTCCCTCTATGCGGCGGAAGACACGGCGCAGGCAAAGGCCACACAAACCGTTCAGATTCAGATTAAGCGTGAAGGAGACGAGCAAAGTTATCTGGTGTATGCCGACGAGACACAGTTGGAAGCGTTTTTAGCAGAAGCGGAAACGGGTGAGCAGGAAGAAAACCTGATGCTGTTTGCCTCAGAGGAGGCAGCAGCCGAAGTCACAGAAGTTCCGGCAGTTGTTCACATTGAGCGAGAAGGAGAAAACGGCCGTTTCGTTGCCTACGTCCATCCCGACCAACTCGACGACTTTCTCAACCACACCGAAGCCGACAACCAGGGCGCTGCCCTCATCGCCTACGCCGAAGAAAGCAGTGCCGCAGCCAGCGTGGAACGTCCTGTTCCCATCATCTTGAAACGGGTGGATGAAGACGAAATCCGCCTGGCACATGTGGACGAAGAACAATACGCCGAATTTTTGCAAACGGCCGAACCCTACGACAGCACCCTGGCCATTGAAATCGTAGCACGTGACGTTTACGCCCGGCTCAAGCAGCAACTGCGCCGCCAGCAAGAACGCACAGGAAGGTAAGCCATGCCAACCTATCTCGACAGCCTGGAAAAGCAGATTCAGCAAGCAGAAAACGACCTGCGCAAATACCAAAAGCAGGAACACGATGCCCGCGCCGCCCTTGAAGATATGAAAGCAAAGCTGACAGGGAATGAATGGCTGGATCAAGTGTGGCAGGATCACATCAAAAAACAACAAGAAATTCTGGACAACAACATCCTGCCCAACAAAGAAAAAGCTGCCCGCCGTCTGGCCGAACTCAAGGCACAGCGGCAGCGGTACTTTGAGGATATTGAGCGGCGGCGGCGGCAGCAAGAACAAGAGCGGCAAGCCCAAAAAAGAATGCACAAAACAGCCGGCAACCTGATTCCGGCCATGATTTACCCCGTTGATCAGGAAGGGCTGCAAAAAATACAGCCTTTTGCCACCATCAAAGACCAGCTTAAACCGATTTACTTCCAATTCAACCCGAAGGATTACACTATTCAGAAAAAAGCAAAATACAAAGGCAAGGGGCTAAACAAACACAAAAATTACAATCTGGAATTTGATGCCGAAATTCAGCCGCGCCAGCTTACCCTGAATTCTGTCTGGTTTGACACAACCGAAACAGGAGAAGATGTGCGCACCATCACCGACCAGTTGCTTAACTACGTCGAGTTACAGGCGGCCGCTGGCGGCGACTTTCGTACCTCATACGCCATGACCCAGCCCCCGTTTGTTGCTTTTGAGTGGGGCACGTTCCGCTTTTTGGCTGTCATTCAATCTGTTTCGCTCGATTTTGTCTACTTCAAGCCGGATGGTACGCCGCTGCGGGCAAAGGCCTCAATTACATTCAAAGAGTTCAAGCACCGGCGGCTGTATGCCCGGCAAAACCCCAGCAGCGGCGGCGGCCCCAAAACACGGATATGGGAGGTTTCAGCCAGCGACCGACTGGATACGATTGCAGCGGCCGTTTATGGCGATGCCTCGCTCTGGCGGCTGATTGCCGAACACAACAACCTGGATGATTTGCAGCTGCGACCAGGGCAAACATTGCAAATTCCCCCGGCATGGAGCGTGTAATGATTTGGCAGGCAGAGTATTACGACGGCATAGATTTGTTAGGTACGCCAGTTGCGGAGCGTACCGAAACCGGCATTAACCTGGGTAAAAAAGATGATTTGCCCAAGGAAGTCCTGACCCGCAAAGGGAAAAAGGAAAACACCCAAAAATTCTCGGCGCGTTGGACGGGGCAAATCAATGGGCCAGGTCAGTTTCGTTTCACCTTTGAAACTGATGACGGCATGCGTGCCTGGATGGACGACATGATGATTCTAAACAGATGGTATGACCATGCTGGCCGCCATACGGTCACCATCAACATGCCTGCCGGGCCGCACACATTCGTCATTGAATATTACAACAACGAGGGAGATTTTCAGGCCAATGTCTCCTTTGAACAAATTGGCGGACAGAGTGAAGCGGCCATTCGTTTGGCCTGGCGACAGGTAAC
>CAZRIB010000465.1:0-3347 GCA_964600035.1 uncultured Ardenticatenaceae bacterium
CTCTGCGGTTGTTTTTTCAGAAGACTCAGAAAATAACTATTGACAATTGACCGCGAACCACTGAAAATAGCCCCCCTTGCCCTCGTAGCTCAATGGATAGAGCAATCGCCTCCTAAGCGATAGATTCAGGTTCGAGTCCTGACGGGGGTATTTTTTGATAATTCATGCCCTCAAGAAAGAGTGAAGATTAAAAAAATTAAGGATTGAAGATTGAAGAAACAATCTCCCAATCTCCAATCTCCCAATCTCCAATCTCCCAATCTCCCAATCTCCCAATCTCCAATCTCCCAATCTCCAATCTCCCAATCTCCAATCTCCCAATCCCCTCACAACGTACTCTCCGGATCAATATCCACCAGCCAGGGACGCGGCACATGGAAATCGGCCAGTAATTTTGCCGGGTTTGGAGAACGCACAATAATTTGCCACCGGTAACGGCCGTCCACCCTGGCAAAAAATGGCGGCGTCGGCCCCAACACATCCGTTGCCGTTAACAAATGCTCCCGCACATACTGCTGCAGCAAACGCGCCAACGCCTCCGCCTGCTCCCGTCCCCGGTCATACACCGGATCAATTAACAGCAGCCGTGCCATCCTCCGAAACGGCGGCAGCTTATGCTGCGTACGAAAACGAATCTCATCCAGATAAAACGTGGCATAATCATGCTCCGCCGCCGCCTGCACCGCATAATGTTCCGGCTGGTACGTTTGAATAAGCACCCGGCCACCCAACAACCCCCGGCCAGCACGGCCAGCCACCTGCGCCAAAATCTGAAAAGCCCGTTCCCCTGTGCGGTAATCCGGCAGCCCCAGAGAAACATCCGCCGAAATCACCCCCACCAGCGTCACCAACGGCAAATCCAACCCTTTGGCAATCATCTGCGTGCCCACCAAAATGTCCGACTCATGGTTGACAAATGCTGCCAGCAGCGTTTCATGCGTATTGCGTCCGGCCGTCGTGTCTCTGTCCCAGCGGGTAATGCGTGCCTTGGGCCACTGCTGCTGCACCAACTGCTCCACCTGCTCTGTGCCCAGACCAAAGTATTTAATCCGTTTGGAGCCGCAGTTGGGGCATTCAGTATGCTGCTGTTCTCGATGGCCACAGTGGTGGCAAACAAGCTGTGTTCGGGGACGATGGTAGGTCAAAGGCGTGGAACAGCGCGGACATTTCAACGTGTAGCCGCAGTCCCGACAAAACACAAAGGAAGCCGTTCCCCGTCTGTTCAAAAATAAAATGGCCTGCTCCCGTCTATCCAGCGTTTCGGTGATGGCTGTTGCCAATGCCCGGCTAAAAATGGAGCGATTGCCCGCCCGAAGCTCTTGACGCATGTCCACCACCTGGATGGGCGGCAGGGGAATGGTCAGCGCGTCTTCGGGGTCGCCGCTCAGGTTGTGGTAATGGCTTTGCACGGCCAGCCGTTTGGCCTGCCCTTCAATGCGCTGGCGGTGTCCCATTACCCGTTTGGGCAGTTCAAGCAGTTGGTAACGGCCGCTTCTGGCTTGATGGTAGGTCACAATATCGGGTGTGGCGCTGCCCATTATCACCATGGCACCGGTCAGCCTGCCAAGGGCAACGGCCGTTTCCCGGGCATGATAATACGGCGGCGGCACAGGCGGCGTCTGCTTATAACTGCCGTCATGTTCCTCATCCACCACCACCACACCCAAACGCGGAAACGGCGTAAACAACGCCGAACGCGGCCCCACCACAATATCAAACAGCCCCTGCCGTGCCCGCCGCCACGTATCATACCGTTCCCCGTCAGAAAGGCGGCTGTGCAGCACCGCCACCCGTCCCGGAAAACGGGCGGCAAACCGGCGCACAGTTTGCGGCGTCAGCGCAATTTCTGGAACCAACACAATGGCTTGCTTGCCTCGTGCCAGCGCAAATTCAATCGCCCGCATGTAAATTTCAGTTTTACCGGAACCGGTAACGCCGTGCAGCAAAACCGGTTTGGGTGCTGGCAATGGCTGGCCGGTTGCAGCCGCTTCCTGGGCATCCATTTCGCTTTCAATCATAGCCACGCGAACGCGCCCCCACACTTTGGCCTGATCACTGGTCAGCTGCGGCGGTTCGGCCGGCACAAAGTCGCGGTCGGCCAATGGATCGCGCCACACCTCTTCGCTGCCAAATCGCACCACATCCAGCTTTGCCAACCGCCGGAGATGGTTCAGTGTCACGTTTGTCTGGCTGTAAATGTCTGTCAGGCTGACGGGTTGGGCGGCTTGCGCCAGAATGTTGATCACGTCCAGGTAGCGGTCTGCACCTTTAAGGGCCAGTGCCTGACGGAAGGCTTCTGTGGGAGGCGTGGCAAGGGTGAGGATGGCGGGGGCAGACACGGCCGTTCCCTCTGTTTCTGGCATGGGCTGCGTGTCTCGACGAACCAGGCCGGCTTTTTCCAGGGCATCAATGTGTTTGGGGGAGGCATGGGTGGCTTGCAAAACGGCCGTTTCCTCCGGCAGTGGATCATCAGAATCCAGCAAATAAAACAGCACCTCTGCCTGATAATTTTTACGCCCCAACGTGCGCAGCGCAGCCTTTGCTGCCGGTATAGAAGCAATCAGCTCGACTGTGCGAATTTGTTTGGGACGAATCCGGGGCGGATCCAAAATGGTTGCCTTGCGCAAAATGTCGCGCTTTGCCAGTTGATTAACGGCCGTTTGCCAATCCACCTTGGGCAGTGCCCGCTTCAACTGCCGTCCACGCAAAACCCCTTTTTCGCGCAGCAAGGCAATAATGGTCTGCTGGGCATCCGTCAGGCGGCCGCTGCCATCCCAATATGGATTCAAATCCACCACAACATCAGCCCATCGTGTCAGACCGGGCGGCAGCAGTTGGCGCAAACAGTTGTTTAACGGGGCCAGGTAAGTCTGGCTAAGCCACTGCGCCAGTGCAATCTGGTATGGCTGCACCACCGGTTCTTCGTCAATGAGGGCAATGATTGGCTTGACATCTTCAACGGGGGCGTTGTCATCAAAGTTGATGATGATGCCCTGTGCCAGCCGTTTGCCGAACTCTACTTCAACCATGTGCCCGACGCGCAGAAACGGCCGTAAATCGGGCGGCACAAAGTAGTGAAAGGCCCCCTCAAGCGGCGCTTCGATATTCACGACAATTTCTGCATACGGCCGTTCAGTCATAGGGCGTAGATTAGTGGGAATTGGATTGTTGGTCAAGAAACGGGCAGCCCATTCAGTATTCAGTAACCAGTAGCCAGTAACCAGTAATCAGTAGCCAGTAATCCGTTATCCGTGCAGGCTGCCTCTTACTCAGTCACATGTGAAATGAGTGGTTAGATTGGTTCAATCTCGGAGATTGAACCAATCTTTGTATCCATCAAAGAACAC
>CAZRIB010000466.1:0-3340 GCA_964600035.1 uncultured Ardenticatenaceae bacterium
TTTGCGGGGCATTGGGTTAGGTAAACCATAAAAAGAGTTTTGAGTTTGCTAAAAAACCGCCAGGCGCGCAAAGCGCAAAAGAAATACCAGAGAAAAATTTGTGTAAATTTGTGCACTTCGTGGCTTTTCTGGGATGAATGTAACTGCTTTATGACACCCCCCTCACCTTTGATACAAAACTGGCAGTACCATGCCGACAGCGGCGTCACGGCCGTTTCCGTCAGCACAGATGGTAAAAAAATTCTGGCCGGAACACTGGGTAAAATGGCTGTCTGTCTGAGTGATTCCGGGCAATTGCGCTGGCAGCAGCCGGTTGGCAACCAGGCATGGCGAACTGGATTAAGCGGAGATGGAGAAACGGCCGTTATTGGCACTGGCAGCACCCGCTTCTGGGATATGAAAGGGCGGGGCCTCTATTGCTTCGACGGCGATGGCGCCTTGCGCTGGCAGCGAGACTTAGAGGCTTCCGTTTGGGGACTGGCTGTCTCTGCAGACGGTAACACCATTGCCGCCGGTACTTCAGCCAAACAACTCCTGCTTTTTGATGGGCAGAGACATTTGCTTTGGCAGCAAGATGTTTCCGGATTGGGCTGGTACGCCTGGGTGTGGAGCGCGTCCCTGTCTGCCGATGGGCAGGTAGTTGTGGCCGGAGCGGCTGACAAGCGCATCCGTGTATTGCAGCGAAGCGGTGAGTTGTCGGGTGAATTGAAAACACGTGCCGATGTTTTTGCCACGGCCGTTTCCGCCAACGGAAACCTGATTGGCGCCGGGGACAGCAGCGGCTATATCTACTGCCTGGACAGAAACGGGAATTTACTGTGGGATGAAGCATTGGCCGACAAGGTATGGGCCGTCGCCCTCAGTGCCAATGGGGAGCGACTGCTGGTCGGCGCGGGCGAAAAAGAAGCCCATATTCGTTTATACAATCAAGCGGGACAATTTCTATGGAAGCGTCACGTGGGAGGCAGCGTAACCAGCGTCGGGCTAAGCGCAGATGGGCAGCGTGTGGCTGCCGGAACACGAGACGGTGGCATCTTTATTTTCGATGAAGACCGGGTGTTACACCAGGCACAAGCAGGGAAAATTATTCGTGACGTGGCGATTTCGGCAACCGGCGAACACGTGGTGGCCGGTTCAGAGGATGGTATTGTTTACGGTTTTCGCCTGCCGCCTTTGGCGTCTGCTGCAGAAACAGATTTTCAAAGGTTCACGGAGGAGGACAATACGGCAGGTACCAGAATGTATCAAACGCTTCTTGACCGGTTTAACCTGGAAGAACTGCGTACGCTTTGTTTTTATCTGGGCATAGAGTTTGATGATTTACCCGGGGAAGGACGGGCTGCGAAGGCGCGAGAGCTGGTCAAATGGATGCAGCGGCTCAATCAGCTTGAGCGGCTGGAGGAGATGGTCCGGCGAATGCGTGGTTAATCAGGATATGTAACGGCCGTCCCGCTGCTGTCATCGTGGATTATGACGAATATGAGGCGATGCTGGCCCAACTGGAAGAGTTGTGGCCAGCCTGGAAGCGGCTGTCGCCGAACCGGAATGGGACGATGAAGCGTTTCTGGCGGAGATGAACAGCGACGAGGCGTGAGTTGTACCGGCTGAAAATCAAGAAGACAGCCGAGCGAGATTTACGCCGTTTGCCGCGCCCGCTTTTTTTTACGCATCAATCAACGCTTCCTTGCCCTGCGTGAAAATCTCCGGCCGCCGGGTGTGCGTAAATTACAGGGAAATTGACTGGCTGGCGCGTCCGCGTGGAGGATTATCACATTGTGTATCAGATTGACGACGATGCGGAAATAGTAACCATTGTCCGCGTGCGCCACCGCCGTGATGTTTACACGCCATAATTCATCCATGCAGGGTATAGCTACTCTGCGTCACTCAATCTTGCCGCCCATTCGTCCAGAAAATCCAGAACCGCCTGGTACTGCTCCTGCCGGATCGTTTTATAGCTGGTCACGCGAAACCGGCGGTACAGTTCGTTGTAAATGGACTGGAAGTGATTTTTGCTGTCGCCTCGCGACGTCAGAAACATCGCCAGCGCCTTCACCTTTTCCGCTACGTCGGCCGCTTGCGCGTCGGTGATGGCCTGGTTGGGGGCCAACCGCTGTTCCAGAGCCGTAATGCGTCGGTGATGCTGCCCCACGATGACGGCCGCTTTGTCCAGCCGCGATCCCAGGCGCAGCTGTTCTTCGGCCAGACGGGCGACAGCCAGGGCGTTTTGCCGAATTTGTTCCAGGGCGGCGCGCGTTTCCGGGCTGGTGGTGGCCCAATCGCCAACGGCCGTATCCTGCAAAAAAGCGTCGGCCAGAACACGGTAACATTCTTCCTGATAGCGCAGTAATTTATCGCGGACATCCTCATTCACGCGGTTAGCGTTGATGCCGAACA
The DNA here is from genome assembly GCA_964600035.1 of uncultured Ardenticatenaceae bacterium. Classification (GTDB taxonomy): domain Bacteria; phylum Chloroflexota; class Anaerolineae; order Promineifilales; family Promineifilaceae; genus CAZRIB01. Next base: position 2,398 of record CAZRIB010000466.1, read on the forward strand.
ACCAGCCATTGAGATAATCGAGCGGTAAAGCCAGGACGTTGGGATTGCCTCGCCCTGATTTCGTGGTTGTAACAACCACAAAATGGCGCGACAAGATTGGGTCGCGGTTAATTCGCTGGCGTTGGGCTGACCAATCTACGCCGAGAAAGTCACAAATCGGCCGTATGGGAACGTAGACGACCTGACGGCCGTCCACATCCACCACAACGGCCGTTAACTCGTCATCGTAAAAAATGACTGTACGCTGTTCAACAGGAACCAGGGCATCTTTAGCCATAAGTGACCTCCTCATCCAGGCGAATTACCTTCACCACCTCATTGCCGCGCGGGTCAATCACCTTTACCGCCGCCCGCTTTTGTTATCCGGCGGGGAAAGGCGGCAATGTTGTATCGGAGAAGTGGGCGAACTGGTGCGGATCTCCCACCGTTTTCAACGCCTTCGCAATTTTATCCCACGTCTTGCTGTCCGGGAAGAACGTTTGGCTGATGTTGAAGGTACGGCCGTTATAATCATGGTCCAAAAACCACGCTGCCACCTTCCCCTGCCCGGCACTCCCCGCCTCAGGGATATGCTTGCACGTCTTGTCCTCGTGGCGGTAGTCGTCTACTTTGTACTCAGTTTTCTTTTTCCGTCGTGCCATCTTCGTCACCTCAACAGATGCTCAATTCCTCTTTATTCGTTTCGTCGCCATTACGGTTGAATTATCTGAATCATACTCTGCACAAAAGGGAATTGGCTTATAACCTGAGATGGACACTTTGTAAACGCGCATGAATATCCTCGTTTCTGCCAGGATAAACGGGATGAGAGGTGAATCATGACTTTCTCCTGAATTGGGACAAACACGCGAACATGACCAATGCCGATTATTATGATGGAGATGGGGGCGGTTGGCAAGAACGGCCGTTTCCCCCACCCCACTTCCCCCACAAACCAAAAATT
>CAZRIB010000467.1:0-3336 GCA_964600035.1 uncultured Ardenticatenaceae bacterium
AGTAGGGAGTGGGGGAAACGGCCGTTTTCTGTCACACAATGAGTTCACTGAAAAAAGGTTGATTTCACCGCAGAGACGCAGAGAACACAAAGATTTTTTCTCTGGTAACTTCAAATTCTCCGCGCCCTTTGCGCCTCTGCGGTTGCTTTTTTCGGAAGACTCATCAATCTTTATTCGTAAAGGAAAGCCCCATGCTCAGGAGAACACAGCCAATGGACAACCCAGCCTACAAAGTACACGTCAAAATGTCTCTGGAGCTGCTGTACCAGCTTCTTAATCGAACAGATGAGGAAACATGGCTGGTGCTTGAAGGTGATTTGTCGCTTTTCCAGCCGGGTAAGCTTACCGGGGTTGTCATGCAGTCGGCGAACGGACAAGGCAGCCGCGCCATGATTCCTTTAACCCGGAGAAATGTTTACTGGTTGAAAACGGCCGTTCTCCTGCGCGTGGGGATTCGCAAACTCGTCCACACCATCCATCTACAGAAAAACGACCAGATACTCTTTTCAAGCTGCAACTGCTTTCGCAGTAAAGCCGAATTTAGCAACTGGGTAACGGCCGATTTTTTGAACCAGCTTCAAAGCATCGGCGTTATTGTCTACCACTAACAACAGCGGCCAGACAGCCGAAAATAAAACGGCTTTACGCTTCAATCCATTCAGCATCAATCTATATTTTTACACGAGGACAATATGGAACCATTTACAACATTAACCAGCCACATGGTGGCGATACCAACTGAAAATATCGACACAGACCAAATTATTCCAGCCCGTTTTTTGAAAACCATCAGCAAAATCGGGCTGGGCAAAAACCTGTTTGCCGATTGGCGCTATCAAGAAGATGGCACACCAAAGCCAAATTTCCCGCTCAACCAGCCCGAAGCGCAAGGGGCAAAAATTTTGCTGGCCGGTGACAATTTTGGTTGTGGCTCCAGCCGCGAACATGCGCCCTGGGCATTGATGGATTGGGGCTTCCGGGCCATTATTTCCACCAGTTTTGCGGATATTTTTCGCAACAATTCTCTAAAAAATGGCCTGCTGCCCATCATTGTGGATGGGGAAACGCATCGCCAGCTTTTGTCGCTGGTAGAAGAAGATCCGACGACAACGGTTTCTGTTAATTTGGCTGAACAAACGCTTACATTGCCAGACGGCCGTTCCGTCACCTTCCCCATCGACAACTTCAGCAAAACATGCATGCTCGAAGGCCTGGACCAACTTGGTTACTTACTTAAACAAACCGATCGGATTGCCGCCTATGAAGCGGCACATCCGGCACGTGTTTCAACCTATAATCCGTAATCCGTATACCGTAAACCGACTACAAATTACCGACTATTACTAATTACTAATTACGAATTACGGACTACGGACTACGGACTACGAATAACAGACGACGGTGAACTAATGACCCAAATATACCTCTACGACACCACGCTTCGAGATGGAACCCAACGGGAAGGCATCTCCCTTTCAGTAGATGACAAGTTAAAAATTGCCCAACGACTGGATGCGTTTGGTATTCATTACATTGAAGGGGGCTGGCCCGGTTCTAACCCCAAAGATGTGGAATTTTTCCGCAGGGCGGCCGCCATGCCCTGGCAGCATGCCAAAATTTGCGCCTTTGGCAGCACCCGCCGCAAAAACAGCCGGCCGGAAGAAGATGCAAATCTCAAGCTGCTCATTGAAGCTGAAACACCTGTCGTGACACTGGTGGGCAAAAGTTGGGATTTGCATGTGCGGGATGTGCTGGAAACAACCATGGAAGAAAATTTAGCCATGATTGGGGAAAGTGTGGCCTACTGCAAACAAAAGGGGCGCGAAGTTGTTTATGATGCGGAACATTTTTTTGACGGCTATAAGGCGAATCCGGAATATGCGCTGGCAACGTTGAAATCTGCGGCCGTTAATGGTGCAGATTTTGTGGTGCTGTGTGACACGAATGGCGGATCACTGCCCTGGGAAGTGGAAGAAATCGTTACGGCCGTACGCAGCAGCCTTGGCCCAAACATCAACATCGGCATACACACCCACGACGACGGCGAATGCGGCGTTGCCAACACGCTGGCCGCCGTACGTGCCGGAGCCACCCAAATACAGGGAACCATCAACGGCTACGGCGAACGCGTTGCCAATGCCAACCTGTGCAGCGCCATCCCCGACATCCAGCTAAAAATGGGGCACGAATGCGTCCCCCCTGAAAAATTAAAACAGCTAACCGATCTGTCTCGCTTTGTTGCCGAAGTAGCCAATCTGGAGCACGACGACCACCTGCCCTATGTTGGGGCAAGCGCGTTTGCCCACAAGGGCGGCATCCACGTCGCCGCCATGCTCAAAAACCCGCTCAGCTACCAGCACATCGAGCCGGAATTGGTTGGCAACGTCCAGCGCAGCGTCGTCTCCGAACTGTCCGGGCGGGGCAATCTCATCGACAAAGCCCGCGCCTTTGGTCTGGACCCAGATACGCTTGACCTGCGCCGTGTTCTAGACCAGATTAAACAGCTAGAAGCCCAGGGGTTTACCTTTGAAGGTGCAGAAGCATCGGTGGAAATGATGCTGCGGCGAACACATCCGGCCTACGTGCCGCCCTTTGAAGTCATTGACTACTCGGTGAATGTGTACCAGCGGCGCGGGCGCGGTCTGTCTGCTGAAGCCATTGTAAAAGTGCGGGTTGGCCCCAAGCGGATGCATACCGTCGCCGAAGGCAATGGCCCGGTCAATGCGCTGGATGCCGCTTTGCGCAAGGCGCTGGTAGATGTATACCCGCAGCTTGGCGGCATCAAGCTGGTGGATTACAAGGTGCGTATTTTGGATGGGGAAAATGCAACGGCCGCAACCACCCGCGTCCTCATCGACACACGGCACGGCTCGCGCACATGGAGTACAGTGGGGGCCAGCACCAATATTATAGAAGCCAGTTGGCAAGCCCTGACAGACAGTATGGAGTATGCGCTGTTGAATAAATAAGTTGGTGCTTTTTAGATTGGTTCAGTCTTGAATGGATATTGCGAAAAGGGGCAGACAGGTACTGCCCCTTTTTGCGTCTTTGGCACAATGGCATGGATGACATGTTATCAAAAAAGCACTTCAAAATAGATTGACACCACGCTGTTAACTGCTAACATTACGCATGATTTTGGTAACTATGCAGGTCTGGGAACAGATAAACCGCAGAGGCCAAGAGAACGCAAAGATTTTTGAACGGTGTCAAGAACTCTGCCAGAAAAACCTCCGGGGCCTTTGCGTCTTAGCGGTTAGATTACCCACATACGTGTACTAGGAGGAGTTAGACACCTTAAGACAGGCCAAAACTCCTCATTAATAATTATTGGAT
>CAZRIB010000468.1:0-3319 GCA_964600035.1 uncultured Ardenticatenaceae bacterium
TTTTTGTTTTCAGGAATTTGGTCTGTAAATCAACAATTAATCTGCGTTTATCGGGTAAATCTGCGTCCTGTTTTTTATCTTCAAACTGAGGTTAATCAAGGCCATTTTGATTTCACACCAGGTTTTACACCATTTTTGGACACACCCGGCTGAACCGGGTCAGTTGATTGTTGATGGTGAATTGTTTACAATGCTTTTATTCAAAAGGAGCGTAAAGATGAACGTCCATTGTACCTATTGTCGGCATTCGTTTAATTTAAGTCGTGAGTATATTGGCACGGCGTTGGCAGAGGCGGCAGAAAAACGGCAAAAGTATCATGCTGTGGAATGCCCGAACTGTCGCAAGATGGTGAAGGTTTCTGTTCGGCAGATGCGGCCGTTTGCGCCCCCTGCCGAAACGGTTGAAGAATGAGCCTTTTGCAGGCTGGCAGCCCCGTCTATTCAGGCGGGGCTTTTTTGTGTCTGGTACAGGTTGTGGGTGGTGATGTATTGCAGTACGGGGGCGGGAATGAGGTGGTGGGGGAGACGGCCGTTTCTCATATAGGCGCGTAATGCGGTGGCAGAAAGGTGCAGTTGAGGCCCGTCCAGCAGGGTGGTGGCGTTGTGGATGCCCGGCACGGCCGTTTCCAACACAGCCCAATCGACATTATGGTATGGACGAGGCAGCACAGCCAGTTGACACAGGCCAATGAGTTCCTTTGGCTGTGACCAATTGGGTATGTCTATCAAGGAGTCGCTGCCCATGAGCAGCCAAAAGCGGGCTGGCGCATATTTTTGTTGCAGCAAGGGGATGAGGGTGGCGGTGGTGTGGGGTAACGGCCGTTCTATATCTGTACAATCAACAGCAAAATGGGGAAATGGCGCGACTGCCTGTTTGACCATTGCCAGCCGGTGGGAAACGGCCGTGACCGCCCTGTCCTGCTTATGAGGCGGCTCCCCAACCGGCAAAAACAACACCCTGTCCAATTCCAGTTGGGCAAAAGCCGCCTCCGCCAGCCACAAATGCCCAATATGCGGCGGGTCAAACGTCCCGCCCAGCAGCCCCAATCGGACTACTCGCCCCATTCCAACTCCTCATCACCAATATAAACAATATCACCCGTAGATACACCAGCTTCTTCCAGTGCGTCCGAAATGCCAAGCCGTTCCAAAATGCGCTGAAAACGAATCAACGTATCATCGAACTCAAAATAAGTCATCGATGCGATTTTCTCTATTTGTTTGCCCTGTACACGCCAACTGCCATCCGGCTGCCGTTTAATGGAAAAGCCTTCCTCCTCCGTCGGACGAATGATGACCGGCTTTTCAACAGGTTCTGGTTCGGGTGCTTCATCCAGCATTTGCTTGACTTTGTACAGCATTTCACGCATGCCTTCGCCAGTAACGGCCGAAATCGACATGAAGGGATAGCCTGCTTTGGTAATCTCCTCTTCAATGATAGGCTCCCAGGCAATGGCATCAGGTAAATCCATCTTGTTGAGAACGACTAGCTGCGGCCGTTTCTCCAAATTGGCGTTATACATCGACAGTTCCGCATTAATAAGCGCCCAATCTTCCAACGGCTCCTTGGCCGCCCCATCCAATAAATGGATAAGCACCCGCGTCCGTTCCACATGGCGCAAAAAATCATGCCCCAATCCAGCCCCTTTCGCAGCCCCTTCAATCAGGCCGGGAATATCAGCCAACACCATCGAGTCATACTCATCCAGCGTAACAACACCCAAATTGGGCTGAAGCGTGGTAAACGGATAATTGGCAATTTTAGGTTTGGCATTACTCACCACAGAAAGCAGGGTTGACTTACCCGCATTGGGCACACCCACAATACCTACATCCGCAATCAATTTAAGCTCCAGCGTTACCCACAGCTCCTCACCTGGTTCGCCGCGTTCCGCAATGCGCGGCGCCTGGTTTACACTGTTGGCAAAGCGGATGTTGCCCCGACCACCCCGGCCTCCGGACAAAACGAGCGCTTCCTGGCCATCTTCTGTTAAATCAGCCAGCAGTTCATTTGTGTCCGCATTGCGAATGGTTGTGCCGCAAGGTACTTCTAAATAAAGCGTTTCGCCATTTGCCCCAGTTTTGCGTTTGGGATTGCCGTGAACGCCGTTGCCTGCCCGGTAATGGTTATTGCGATGATACCGAACCAGACTGCCCATTTTGGCGCGGGCAACAAAAATGACATCGCCGCCTCTGCCGCCATCTGCGCCGTCCGGGCCGCCACGCGGTACATATTTTTCCCGGCGAAAGCTAATCATGCCATCGCCGCCATCGCCACTGCGAATATAAATTTTTGCTTTATCGTAAAACATATTTCTCCGTTATGCAGCCGCGACAAACTTGTCGTATTTGCCGCAGTTATTTTAGGTCTAAGATTGTGCCAATCTTACTTAGGAACGAGAATGAAATAACCCACAAAACTGAGATTGGAGATTAGAGATTGGAGACTGGTGTAATCTCTAATCTCCAGTCTCTAATCTCCCGTAAGTTATTAAATCTTCATTCCTTAATCGTCCAGCAGTTTGCGCAAGGCTGATAATCTTGGGTCAATGGAATCTTCTTCACAATTACATGATTCGTAGTTGAGATTGATACCGCACTCTTGACACAAGCCTTGACAGTCGGGTTTACATAAGGGCATGGACGGGATGCCTAACAAACTCAACTCTCGAATCAGTGGTGCAAGATCGATGAAGCCATCATCCCCAAAAGCAAATTCGCCGGGTGGTGTTTCGTGCGGCGGGTAGTAGAAAAGATCGTCTAATGGAATGTCAATGGTGATGGTGGCATCATCCAGACAGCGTGCGCATTCTGTAATGAGGGTGCTGTATAATTTGCCGCTGGTATAAACACCTTCGGATGTTCTGGTGACTGTAAATGTACCCGTCAATGGTTGCAGTGTGACATCGCTGCTTACTTCAATGATAGGGAAGTTTATTTCGTATTCTCTGCTGGTTCCCATTGGGGCTTCCAGCAGAAATCCAAGGTTGAAGCGCAGACGATTCGCTCTTGAGACGGGGGTCTTGTGCTCGTTCATTTTTTGTTCCTGCCTGTTTATAGGAAATTGAATGATGAGTATAGCATACCCGGTTGGTTATGATTAATTTAATTGATTAATGATTGATGATTAGAGCAGGCGGCAGGTGTTTTGCTTTGATTTTTTAATTTATTAATCATCCATTTTTAAGGAGACGACATGAGCAGCGCGCTCAACACCATGAATGAAAATGGAGCAGGTGGCAAGTGGCAGGAGTTGCTTCATATTTCATAATTCATAATTTTCGAAGGAGTGGCATGATGAAATTGTTGGTAGCGACAC
>CAZRIB010000469.1:0-3312 GCA_964600035.1 uncultured Ardenticatenaceae bacterium
CATTTGGGAAGATTTTTTTGGTATGCGCCGGGAGATGAGCGGCGCGGAACGTGGGGCGTTGGTGGTGGAAAAGACACGCCAGTTGGTTCCAAACTGCGGCGATGATGTCTATTTATGGGGCGAAGTGTTGGGCTTGCCGATGGATGTGCCGCCGTCGCTGGCGGCTACTGCGGCAGAGGTGCGTCAGAGCCGCTTTTTCTCATTGGTGCGCCGGTTGTTTTTGGCGGCAGCCAGGCAGCAGCCGTTGATGCTGGTGTTGGAAAATGTCCATTGGGCGGATACCGCTTCTTTGGCGCTGTTGGATGAGATTGGCTTGCATGTGCAGGAGGGGCCTTTGTTTACGGCCGTTACCTTCCGAACGTCTGGCGAGTCATTAAACCTGGCGCTGTTGGAACGGCCGTACTGCGTCCCCATTGCGGTGGCCGATTTGTCGCCCCAATTTGGCCGTGATTTATTGGCCGCGTTGATTGGGGTGCAGGAACTTCCGCCGCCGGTGGAACAGCAGCTTGGTCTGCGCGACAGGGAAGGCCGGGATAGTCCGGTGAATCCGCTTTTTATAGAAGAGGCCGTTCGGGTGATGCGTGAGGCGGGGGTGCTGCGGGTAAACGGCCGTGTTACCGTGGACGAAGCCCGATTGTCCCAAATACAACTGCCCGACACCATACACGGCTTGCTGCTTGCCCGATTAGACCGGTTAAATGCAACCAGCCGCAATATCTTGCAAGTTGCTTCTGTGATAGGTCGTCAATTTTGGCTGGAGCCATTGTCTTCCCTGACTGCTGGCTTACGCACTGAAAAGATTTTAAGCGTGCTGGCCAATCTCTCGGAGGAGGAGATTACCCGCCTGTTGGAAGCTGAACCGGAGTGGATTTACCTGTTTCAACATGCACTGACGCAGGAAGTGGCCTATGAAAGTATGCCATATGCTCGCCGCCAGCATTTTCATTCCGCAATGGCGGACTGGTTGGTGTCTCGTTATGGGGATGATTTGAAGCCCTATTATGCGACGCTGGCTTATCATTACAGCCGGGCGGGTATTCATGAGGAGGGGCTGCGTTATGCGCTGGCTGCTGCCCGTGATGCGCAAGCTGTCTTTGCTAACAGGGAAGCTGTGAGGCTGTTTACGCTGGCGGAGGAGCATTTGCAGGCGTTGGGAGAGGCGCAGTTTTGGGAAACGGCCGTTGAACTCTATTTGCAGCGAGGCACAGTCCACCGCTTACTCGGCGACTTTGAAAACGCCTACACAGATGCCAGCCATGCCCTGCGTTTAGCGCAAGAACACCACGCCATCGAACGTCTGCCCCAACTATTCAACCTCATGGCTGACATCCGTAACCGGCAATCCCGCTACGCCGAAGTGCGCCAACTGGCCGAAAATGTCCTGGTGGACCTCAAAGAAACAGCCACTCCTTTGGAACTGGCACGCGCACACATGCTTTGGGGATGGGCGGCTACTTCTCAATTGGAATACGATGCCGGTCTGGAACATCTGCGCCAGGCGGAGCGCATATGCCGCCAGGTTGATAACCAACAGCTTTTAGGGCAAGTGTTAGAAGCGATTGGATTTGGTTATTTTGCCCAAAAGCAGTTAGAGCCAGCGCTGGTAACTATGCAGCAGGCAGCCAATTTGCTGCGCCGCTTTAGTCTCCCTGTGAATGCGGGTGTTTCTTTGAATAATATCGCCCACATTCAATTTGTGTTGGGGCGGCCAGAAGATGCCCTGGTCAGTTTTGACGAAGCCGTTGCCATTGGCCGGGAGACCAGCCACAACTTACTTGCCTTTGCGCTTGTCAATCGCGCTGGGGTGCAGGCTTATCTGGGACGTTTTGCTGATGCGCTGGCCGGATTGGAAGAGGCACAGCAGCTGTTGGACAGGATGAATGATGAATATGTGGAAGTTGAGCTGCATTTAGTGTGGGGGTATGCGTTTTGCTTGCCAAGAGGCCAGTGGAAGGAGGCGCGTTATCATTTTGACCGGGCAGACCAGTTGATTAGCCTGCGCCCTGGGAATTACCCCGAAGAGAAGGTCAGGTTGTTGATTGGGCAGGGTGAGTTGGCGCTGGAAACAGATGCTGTGTCTGATGCCATTGCTCTGCTGGAAACGGCCGTTCAATTGATTGAAGAAAAAGACCTGGAATGGTGGCAGCCGGCGGCACATTATCTTCTGGGGCGTGCCCATATGCATGCTGGCAATCTGGCGGCTGCCCGCCGTTACCTGGAGAGGGGAGAAGCGTTAGTTGATGCTGGCGGTTCTCCCGATTACCTTCCGCTTATTTATTTGGCGTTGGCAGAACTTGTTAATGAAGGTGACCCGCAGCGATTTGTCTATCTGGAACAGTCGGTTCGCTCGGCTTATACCCGCGCCCGCTATCATGACAAAATCCACTGTTGGCAGCAAGCAGGGATATGGTTGAAAGACGCGCCCACTGCGGCTTACCGGCAGCTTGGAACACAGGTCATGGCCTGGCTGGAACAATATCGCTGAAAGCTTTTGTTAGACCACCATCCATTTTTCATAGTGCTTCAAATGTCTTTATGATTGAAACAATTTCATCAAATTTTCCATTCATCGTTCGCGCTGTAAAGTGATCTGTCAGTATCACCAATGTTGTTCCATCATATGCAACTTCAAAATTGTTTTTTGGTGAAAAACGATATACTTCAAACAATTCTTTGTAATCTTTCCAGAAACCTTTGCCATAGCCAATGACTACACTTGGTTTATATTGAGCAAGTAGGCGTTGCAAATGCTTAATGCGACGAGGTTTGACTCGCTGATAATACTCCTTACCTGAGGAAAACTGGGGGATGAGTTCTTCGTACCCCCATCTACTAATCTTGGGCTTCGGAATCGGCATGAGTTCAGTTAATAATGTATTGCCTCCAAAGCGGCCTAATTTTTCGGCCTGGTAGTTCCGAATGTTGGTTCTGGTCGGTTCTTTACCCTCCAACTGAAGCATAATGTAGCACATTCCCCTCCAAGTACGTTGAATGACTCGTTTCTCCCAATGATGTTTGGTAATGCCTAAAAGCTTGTGGGCCTCTGCACAGTCTTCAACCGTCTGGAATTTTAGGCGAGTACGGATATTCTCTTCACCACCGCCTGCTTCTTCCATACCAAGAAACCAAACATCGGCATTTAAGGTGCCATATCCAACAAAATTCAGAAGGGTATCTAATTGTTCATCTGTAAGGGGGTGAATCACTTTATCTCTTGTTCTCCAGATCTCAGGTGGTCAGTGGTCTAACAATGTATTATTTAACTTTAGTTTTGGCTAAGCAGCAGGTGGCGAGGCGAAGGCATGAACCATA
>CAZRIB010000470.1:0-3300 GCA_964600035.1 uncultured Ardenticatenaceae bacterium
AACGAATTGAAGAAGGAACGAATTTTTCTTAATTCTTTGCGCCCATTGCGTGCTTTGCGGTTAGTTTTTGGTATGACCTGTATGGTTACAAACAGACAACTATTGGCACACCAATTTGTGCAGAAAAGCCCCCATTTCTTCTACAAAGTCTGGCTCATTTAGCGGCAGGTCTGCCCAATAAAAGTCAAACCAGATAGGGGCAGAGTCCCCTTCTGAAGCGTGACGTTCTGCGTGCTGCCAGTGTGTTGGCGGCGGTTGGGTGCAGTGTAGTTGAAAAAATGTACGGTGCAGGGTTTCGTCACGGCCGTAACGCCCCAAATGAAACGCGTCCTCCCCCAGTTTTGCCGCCAACGCCAGCCCGTCCAGCCCCGTTTCTTCATACGCCTCACGCAGCACGGCAGCGGCCGTTTCCTCACCCGGTTCCACCGTACCGCCGGGAACCTGCACCCCCGCTTCAGGAAAATCCACATGACGAAAAACCAGCAGCCGTTCATTGTGGATGATATAGGCGTAAACTTTACGCTTCATTGGCTTAACGGGAAGCCTCGTCTGCTTCCTGCTCCGCCAACACAGCCTCCAGTTCTGTCACTTCACCCTGTAGGCTGGCTACTACTTTTTCCAGGCCCGTAATTTCCCGCTCCAGAACCTGCTGGATTTCATCCCACCAATTTTGCTCTTCACCGGCTTCTATCTGTGAGGCTTTCAGCCAAAGCTGGGTGGTGTAATCTTGATGATGGGCGCGGAGCTGTTGGGCAACTTTGCGGTGACGGCGCTGGCAGGCCATGAGTTTTTTCTTTTTCTGGCGTACGGCCGTATCTGTCTCCTGCTCCAATTCTGCAACGGCCGTTGGGTCAAGCTCCCCTGCCAATTCCCGCAGCGTCTGCACATCCCCCTGCTCATACGCCACATTCACCGCCGACATCATCGCCGTTGCATACGCCCGTTCCGGCCCATCCTTTGCCAAATCCGGGTGAAACCGACGCGCAAGCTCGCGGTACAGCCGCTTCTCCGCGGCATAATCACGCGCAAAAGAAGCCACCATCTCCATCACTGATTCATAGTGAGGTTGTTCTGCTTCGGGCGGCATGTCATCGGAAACGGCCGTTTGCTCAAACCAGTTCACGTCCGGCTCAGGCAAACCCAACGCCTGCCGCGCCAGCCGCAGCCGGGTTAACAAAGCCTGCTTCTCGCTGCGCAAATCAAACAACGCATTCACCCATGTGCCAATCGTCAAGCGGCAGTACATCCGAAAAGCATTCACCGCCGCCTGCTCTTCTGCCAACGCCCGTTCTGCTGCATTCAAGGCAGCCATGGCCGCCGCCAGTTCAGCGTCCAGGGCATTCAATTTCTCTTGTCGCAAATGGATGAGTTGGTTCATTTGATTAATTGAAAATGATTAATTGAAAATTGATAATGCCTGCTGCCTGCTCCATAATCATTGTTAAGTAAATTCGTTAATTTTTCCAGGACACGGATTTACACAGAAAAACACGGATAAGTCGGCTAAAAATCCGTGTCATCTGCGTTAATCTGCGTCCTAAAAAATATGTAAAAACATACTTAACAGAGTAATAAGCCTTCGTCTTTAATTATCAATCATTCGGTTTTACGACAAAGGGTGCGGCAATGGGGTTGCGGTTGCTTTGCAGGATAATGTCATCGCCGGGAAATTCAAATTCGCCTCTTGTGCCGCCATCTAAATGAAGCACGGCGTACAGCGTATCCGTCACGGCCGTTTCATCCACAACCACCACCAAATCCCGGTTAATACCTGGGGACAACGGCACAAAGCCAATCACATCACCAGGCTGGCCGTTGTCATCGGTGTGGACAGCCAGCCATGCCGCCACATCCACAACGGCTAACGGCACGGAAACGGCCGTTTCCCCGTCTTCTGTTTCCAGCAATGGCTGGTCTGCTGCCAATAAATAATTACCCGAATTGGTGCGGAATGAATACGGCTCCGGCAGACGGCCCTCAAACGTCAACGGCGGGTCATTGGCAGGAAAATCAAAACCGCCCCCCGGCTCTGTGTCCTCGTGCAAATAGATATACACCACATCCGTCACGCCCGCCCCTGCAACTTCCACCGTTACCTGCTCTGAAAGACCGGCAGGAACAGATTTTGACCCGATAATAAAACCCGGTTCCCCATCGTTATCGGCATAAGCCACAATAAAGCTTGGCTGGCTTACCAACACCCGTTCTACCACAAAGGTATCGTCAATTATTGGCTGGTCTAGCACAAACAAATCTGGGGGGTAGGTGGCGGAAAATTCGGCCACAACTGGTTTGCCATTGACCAAAATGGGCATGTCGGCATCGTTTAAGTCCAACCTGCGGGAACGGCCGTTATCTTCATACAGCACGGCATACAACGTGGGCGTTCCTTCCCGCCAGGGAATTTTGACGGGGATATTCTCACTCAGCCCCGGCTCTAAATAGGCCACACCCAACGCAGGCCCAATTGTGCCGTTGTCGTCGGCATGGATAACCAGCCAGCCGCCATCCGGCACATATGCGCTTTCCACCAAAAACTCACCCGTTTCGTTTAGCTCTTTGTCTGAAACGGTAATGGCAGGCAGGGTAAAGGCCAATGTGACGGCAAAGGGGTCAGACACGGCCGTTTCATCCACCATCACGGCCTCATCTTCACCGGGAAAGTCAAATTCGCCGCTTTGCCCCTTGTCCACGTGGAGCATGGCGGCCAGCGTGGGAGTGGCCGCCAATGGGTCAATATCCACCGCCACATCGGTGCTGGTTCCAGCCGCAACGGCCGTCCAGCCCAACACAGCGCCCGGCGTCCCATCTTCGTCAACGGCATGCACAACCACCCAGCCCGGTTCCACAGCCACCACCCGCGAAATCACCACACGGCCGTTTTCGGTCAGCTCCTGGTCCAAAGCCGAAATTTGGGGCAAAACGGGTGTCGGAGAAGGTGCGGGTGTGGGTGTTTGGGGCGTGTCTGTTGCTTCGGGAACGGCCGTTGCCGCCTGTTCTGTCACAGAAACGGCCGTTGGTGTCGGCTCCGCTTCACGGCAGGCCGCCAGCAAAAAAATCATTAACAAAAGAATTCGCTTCGTCATAATCAGGATTAAAGATTGATGATTTATGATTAAAGTCAACAACTTTTTGTAACTTTACAGCCTCAGCTGTGGCCGGTGTCCTCACCGCGCCACCAGCGGGCACGGTCTGGAGGCCGGCCCGAGCACCTGTATAGTTACCAACTTTTTGTGCATTCACCAATCTTAATCCGATTGTACGGAGGAACGGCCGAAATCCCAAATGAGGGTGTTATGA
>CAZRIB010000471.1:0-1257 GCA_964600035.1 uncultured Ardenticatenaceae bacterium
AAGTTTATATTCTGCAAAAATTATACGGAATTGGTGCATATTACTCAATTATTTCCCGCATTTGGTTTATTTTCTAAAATGGCACGACGCGCATAGGCCATTTGCCAGATTTTCGGGCTATGTAGTCAGCACGTTGGGCGGCAAAAGAAGCGTCTATGGCAGATAACGGCCGTAATGTGCCATCTGCCTGCACCACATCCGGGTCAATCGTGCGAATCTTGGTGCTGACAGAAAAAGTCGGCTGCTGGTCATCCCACACAAAATCCACTTTTTTAGAAACCAGACGCAGCCAGCCCTGTAATTCCTCATCCTGCCCGGTATGCAATTTTTGCCAAAAAGGCACGTCAGTCAGCCAAAAATCCTGTTCGGTAATGACCCCCACATCCAGCCCGCGGCGAATCGCTCTGGCAGTCACCTCATATAAACCGACTTCCCAAAAATTTGCCCAACTGGCATCGTCGGCCTGCATGAATGTATGGGCCAGCCACCGGGCAACGGCCGTATCCTTCACAGCGATACGGCCGTCCACCACCACCAACGCATCCAGCACCCGCGCCACATCCTCCGCAGAAGCCAGCCCCAAATCAGCCGCATCCCGCAAAAAATAATCCAGCCGGTCTGCACACAACCGGGGCGACGGCTGCTCCAACAGCGAAAAATCTGCCTCATGCAAAAAAGGCCGCCACGCATACCCATGCCGCGCCAATAAGTCTGGCAAATCTGTATCCGCCACGTAAACCTCTTTCACTTCATCATGATAACTTTGGTCATCATGCCCATCCACCACATAATCAATCACATGGCTCATCGCCGTGTGGCTAATATCATGCAGCAATGCCGCAATTTGCTCCGTCAGCGTGCCACCCAAACGGCGCACCAGCAGCATCGCCCCCACAGAATGATCGTAGCGCGTTGTCGGCGCAGTCACACCAATTAAACCGCTAATGCCATGCTGTAAGACGCCCTGCAAGCGAGTCACCGCTACACTATTCAACAAATCAATCAAAACAGGTTCATTAATCTCATATTTGCCATAAACGGCATCGTGATAAAACATAGTCTCCTCTGAAAAATTACGAATTACGAATTACGGGTACTGGCTAACCGTCTGACCAGCTAACGTGCTGCTCATTGTTAACTGTTCATTGTTCACTTACAATCTGGTATGATACGAACGTCATTATGGCAGCGAGATAAAACCTATGCAAAAGACGGGACGCACCACTTTCATTACCATACTGTCCATCATTTTATTGG
>CAZRIB010000471.1:1357-3246 GCA_964600035.1 uncultured Ardenticatenaceae bacterium
CCGAGCCAACCCCATTCCCGGATTCCGCGCCGGCTTATGCACCGCCCGCCACTGACCCCGTCCCGGTGCTGATGACAGATTTGGCGGCCAATCCCGCTTTTTATACGGATGGGTATATTCAATTGACAGGCCAATATGACAGGCTGCCGCGTCTGGTTTGTGGCAGCAAAGCCTATCCTTCGCCCGCGTCATGGGGATTGGCAGGCAGTGGGTTCATGGCACGCGCCAAGGGGTTTGATGATTTACTGCAAAATTTGGCCGTGCGCGGGCTGACCATGACGGTGAATGGCTTTTGGCGGCAGTGGCATGGCCCCATTGGCTGTGGCAAAAATGCCCAACAGCAAACAATCTGGTATTTGGAAGTGACGGAAATTGTGTCGCCAAGCCCGTTGGTGAAGGCGACGCTGACACCGGTTGGCGCACAGCCGGTTGCGTTGGTCACAGCAACGGCCGTACCCGACACCAGCAGCCCCGCCAACCCACTGCCTGTTTCACCACCCAATGAAGGCGGTGATGAGGGCGGCGACACGGCCGTTACCCCGCCCACGCCTACAGCGACCCCCACCTTCATCATTTCTGTTACAACGGCCAGCACACCCGGCTCCACCGCCACGCCAACCGGCGGCGGCAGCCCAAATCAACCCATCACCCCAACGGCAGCACCAACAAGTGCAGGAACGGCCGTTTCATCCACACCGGGCAGCAGCACAGGCAGCACCGCCGGCAGTGCCGCCACACCAACCCCGCCGCCAACCCCAACAACCGCAGCAGGCAGCACACAAGCCCCCACACCTACCCCAAACAGCGGCGGCGTCACCCCCACATCAGCAGCACCAACCAGCACACCCGGCTCCACCGCCACCAACGAAATCAACCAGGGAAATGCCGACATCGGCGGCGAAGTTTTCTCCATCGAGCAAATCTTCCCGGATGAATACCATACCTGGACAATCGATTTATTTGATACCACCTGGGTCAGTATTTACACGATGGCAGAACCCGCCATGGACATGAAAGTCACCCTGCTGGACGCTGAAGGCAATGTCATGATTGCCCAAAACAATGTTCCCGCCGGACAGCTAGAAAACATTATCGAGTTTCCCATCAGCGCCGATGGCCTCTACCAAATCCGCTTTGAAACAGTAAACAACACCAGCGGCTATTATGCCTTCACTGTACAGGACGATTTTGCCTTCCCAGCCATCCCCCAAGGATTGTTACGCTACAATAACCCGCGCTCTGTCTCTATTCCAGAGCTGACAGATAATTATTGGGCATTTTCGGCAACAGCAGGCAGCACTGTCACCCTTTCTGTCACATCCACAAATGGCAACTTTTTCTACTATTTGTACAGTCCCAAAGGGGACGAAATGGGGTATGTATCGGATGATACAGGCACGGGGTTGGTTGAAGGGACGTTTACCATCACCACAACTGGTCTGCACGTTGTTTATCTGGGTGAACAAGATTTCGCACCTGCAGATTACACGATTACTTTGTCCAACAATTAGCGATGTAAAAGTGGAAATTGGGGATTAGAGATTAGAGATGATGGGCAAAAAAAGTTGGGGAACGGCCGTTTCCACTATCATGGTCGTAACGGCCGTTATCATCACAGCAGGCATCATCCTCATCGCCAACACCCCACTTACAGCCATGCCCGCCATCGCACCAACCCCACAAACCTTCCTGCCCCTCATCATGCAGGCAGGCACAGCAGCGGCCACCCCCACACCCACACCAACATCCACGCCCACGTCCACAGCAGCACCAACAACCACACCAACAGCCACCCCCACGCCCTCGCCAACCACAACAGCCACACCAACCACAACCGCCACAGCAACCCCAACAAACACCCCCATCGCCAGTTCCACGCCAACAAACAC
>CAZRIB010000472.1:0-3231 GCA_964600035.1 uncultured Ardenticatenaceae bacterium
TCAGCGGCGGTGGTCTGCCCCCCCTCAAGGCGGAAGATTTTATCGGCAATGCCGCTGAAAGAACCGGCATCAGCGGTCTGGAAGCCATTGACGAAGTGCGGCTGGTCTTGTGTCCCGACCTCATGGCTAATTATGACGGCTCCGACGAAGCAAAAGAACTGATTCGCACCGTCCAACAGGCCATGGTGGCTCACTGCCAGCGTATGCGCTACCGCTTCGCCATTCTGGATACCCCACCCGGCTTAAATGTCCAGGAAGTTCAGGATTGGCTGGCCTACCTCAATATTGATTCCTCCTACGCTGCCCTGTACTACCCCTGGGTGGCTGTTCCTAACCTGCTGGAAGGCGGCACAATTTTAACGCCTCCCAGTGGCGTCATTGCCGGCATTTATAACCGCACCGATAGTGAACGGGGTGTACACAAAGCCCCAGCGAATGAAATGGCTCGCGGTGTTGTTGCTCTGGAAACTGAAATCAGCCGGATGGAACAGGATATGCTCAATCCCAAAGGTATCAACTGTATTCGCACCTTCCCTGGTCGCGGCATTCGTGTTTGGGGGGCACGCACCTTGAGCAGTGATGGCGCGTGGCGGTACATCAACGTGCGTCGTCTCTTCATTTATGTGGCTGCCTCACTGGACAATGGCTTGCAATGGGTTGTCTTTGAGCCGAATAACAGCACCTTGTGGGCCAAAGTTCGCCGAGATGTCACAGCTTTTCTCCGCTCCGTTTGGGGCAGCGGTGCGCTCTTTGGGCAAAACGAATCGCAGGCGTTTTATGTTAAGTGCGATGCGGAACTAAATACGCCCGAAGTGATCGATTTGGGACAAATGATTGTAGAAGTTGGCATTGCCCCGGTTAAGCCTGCCGAATTTGTCATCTTCCGCCTGAGCCAATGGGCTGGCGGTGAGAGCAGCGAAGGCGGGGAATCGTGATGAATTTTGGTGGAGCGCTGGCATACTGATTTTCACTATCATCTGAGAAACGGTGCTCCCGATTTTGCAGGAGGTAAAAATGTCAAGAACAGTTACCGAAGAAGCTGCCCGTACCAGTGGGCAGGCATGGCGTTCTGATCCTTTGCTGGGGTTTCATTTCAGTGTGGACCTGGGTGAAAAGACATTAGGCTACTTTTTGGAATGCTCCGGCCTGGGGTCTGAACATGAGATAGTCGAACAAAAAGTTGTGAATGATCAGGGACAAGAAGTGGTGCTGAAAATCCCCGGTCGTCTGAAATGGGAAAACATTGTTCTGAAACGAGGCGTCACTGAAGATACCCGAATTGGGGAGTGGCGGCAGGAGGTGTTGGACGGCAATATTGATGACGCACGTATTAACGGCTCTATTGTGATGTACAACCAATCAGGAGAAGCTGTGGCGCGTTGGAACTTTATCAATGGTTGGCCAGCAAAGGTAACAGGCCCCCAACCTAAATCGGACAGCAATGAAATTGGCGTTGAAGAGTTGACGATTACGCACGAATACATCGAACGCGAATTTTAATGTTTGCCTGGGCTGTGTGCTGTGCAGTCCTGGTGGCATACGGCACACAGCCAACCCAAAAGCAGACAGGTTGCTTTATGCAAGAGTTTACGTTTCAGCTTCCCTGGGGATATGTGGATGAGAAAGGTCAACGCCATCAACACGGCCGTATGCGGTTGGCGCTGGCACGAGATGAGATTGAGTCGATGCAGCAAGCCGAGGCATACGGGCATGAGGCATACTTGCCGGTTTTTTTGCTGGCACGGGTGGTGACGGGGTTGGGTGAGCTGCCTGCCATTACGCCTGATGTTATTGCGAATTTGTATGCCAGGGATTTGGCCTATCTCAGTGAGTTTTATCTTCAGATTAATGGATTGACGTGATGCAGAAACGGCCGTTTTCCCCGCCAACAGAAGCAGAAGTACGCCAGGCACTGGCCTTTGTGGAGACACAGCCCGACCTGGCGGCGCAAATTGCCCGGCTTATTACCCAATGGCTGGCAGAAGAAGCCCGGCACACAGAAAGACGGCAGGGACACCCCCAAAAACGGCCGTATACCATGAGGTAAATGATGCGAATCTATCGTCGTGAGCTGCAAAGTTACGAACCTTATGCCGGTTTTCGCTTTTTGGTAGAAGTGGACGGCCGTCGCATTGGCGCATTTGTTGACTGTCGTCTGCCCAAAGTAAGCTGGAAAACACAGGAAATACGGGAAGGCGGGCTAAACACCCACACCCACCAACTCATCGGCCAGCGCAAGAAGGCACAGCTTACTTTGAAGCGGGGGGTGGCCGTCACCAATGACTTGACTGAATGGTATGTGCAAACATTAAATCAGCAAGTGCAGCGCAAGCGAGTGACCATTACCCTGTTAAATGCTGCCCGCCAACCGGTGATGTCCTGGTTCATTGAAGATGCCTATCCTATTAAATGGGCTGGCCCCAAGCTGCAAACCAAAAGCAAGGCAGTGGCCGTAGAGACGTTGACGCTGGCTTGTGGCCGTATCTCGGTGGAGATGCACGATGAGCAATAGACTGAATTCGGCCAGTGCGGGACAGCGGTTATTAAATCATGTACAGCGCGTTACCCGACTGTCGGTATTGTTTGGAACGCATCCCAATCTGTCTGCCCACACCGTACAGCCGGGGACAGAAGTTCAAAAACCGACAAATGATTGGTCTGGTGCTTCGCCTGCACCTCCCGCCGACCAGCCGCCGGTACAGCGCACGGCCGTTTCCCCACAGCCACAGCCAGTGCCACCTGATCAACCATCCGGCCCCTTGCCCATCCAGGAATCGGCCGCCATGAACCCTGATGTACAAAAATTCATGGCCATGTCTCCGTCCCGCCCACAGGCTGAGCTGCCCTGGAATCGGCTGCAAGCTGTGAACAGACTGCACCGTCAACGGCGACAAGAACAAAGCAGCGCACCATCAGAACCAGAAGAAATGCCCTGGGAACGAAAAAAGCGGCTGCGCGCCGAAGCCCAACAACAACCACCACGTAAAATTATTCGGCGCTCTCGTTTGGAAGAGATAACACCCGGGCATAAGCCTGAATTAGAAGCCATGCCATCTGCACCAGAGGCCGCCGTCCAGCGCCAACCGGAATCGCAGTCACAAACGGCCGTTTCCCCCACTGCCGCGCCATCTGCACCAGAGGCCGCCGTCCAGCGCCAACCGGATCCGCCGTCACAAACGGCCGTTTCCCCACAGCCACAGCCAGTGCCACCTGATCAACCATCCGGCCCCT
>CAZRIB010000473.1:0-3225 GCA_964600035.1 uncultured Ardenticatenaceae bacterium
CAATTCTCCATTCTCCATTCTCAATTCCCAATTTTCCATTCTCAATTCTCCATTCTCAATTCTCCATTCTCAATTCTCCATTCTCAATTCCCCATTCCCCATTATCCCCCCAGCCAGTTGGTAATTTTGCGGCGGGTTTCCTGCCAGCTTTGGTGAACGATGCCAGCCATGCCCAAATTTTCGGCTGCCTGCACGTTGGCGGCTATGTCATCCACAAACAGAGCATTTTGTGCCGCACAGCCGCATTGTGCCAGGGCAAGCTGGTAGATGGCCGGGTCTGGTTTCATCAAGCCAACTTCATGGCTGAGAAGCATGGGGTGGAACTGTTTTAGCTCCGGTACGTGGGTGTAGAGCCATTGGGCGTGGATGTCGTTTGTGTTGCTGATAATGCCCACTTGTATATTGGGCCGGGTGTTTAGCTGGCTGGCGTAGGCCAATGCGGTTTCATCGCGCCGGGGCTGAATGCAGAATGCTTTGGCGAAGTCGGTATAGCTGGCCTGAAGGCCGTTGTGCTTGATGAGGTAGTGGTAGAAGTCACGGCCGTTTATTTGCCCGGTGCCAAATGCGTGGGAAACGGCCGTTTCTTCTTCAAACTGTTCCCGACTGACGGCACACATGGCAGAAACGGCCGTGATCACCAATTGGTGGTTGTAATGGAGCAGCACATTGCCCAGGTCGAATAAAATCAGCTTTGTTTGTGTCATGGGGTTCCTTGATTGGAGATTGGAGATTGGAGATTGGAGATTGGAGATTGGAGATTAGGAGATTGGGAGATTGGGAGATTAGGAGGTTGGGAGATTGCCACCTTGTCACCCCATCACCCTGTCACCTTGTCATTTTCCCTCATGATGCCGGGCGGCTTCCAAACCGGTGGTGCTTGCCGACAAATCGCGCCATTGGAACAGGGGCAGCCAACTGTTTTCAATGCCCAACGCCGCATCTGCAATTAAATCGCCCAGCACCGGAGCAAATTTGAAGCCGTGCCCACTGCCGCCGGTGGCGACTGTGAGCCCTTTGAACTGCGGGTGCTGGCTAATCCAGAAATGTTCATCCAGGGTGTCGCAGTAGAGACAGCGCCGGGTGTAGACAATGGGCGCATCTGCCAGCGCGGGAAATGTTTCTGCCAGGAAGGTGCGGAGGGCGGCTTCGTCTGCCGGGGTGACAACGCGCGCGTCGTTTTGGGGGTGGAGAACCACGCCGTCGCTGTGGCGGGCAATTTTGATGACGCCTTCTGTGGGGTGGAGCGGGAAGCCGTACCAGCCTGTTTTGGCTGTGTCTGCGCCAAAGGTAACAAAAGTGGGTGGGGTGAAGAGGCGGGGCTGGTCTGTTTTGAGGTGAAAGACGGGGTGGCCGGTGGCACGCATGAACGGCCGTAATTCAGGCAGCAGCAGGGGTGTCCATGCGCCAGCGGCAAGGATGGTGTGGTGGCCTGTGTGGCGGCCTGTTTGCGTGTAGATACCGGTGACACGGCCGTTTTCAATGTGCAGCCGCTCGACACGTTCCCCTTCATACAGCTTTGTGCCCAACGACTGTGCCAGTTGAATGAGTGCCGTCACGACTTTGCCGCTTTCGGCATAGCCGCCCTGGGCATGGTAAAAGCCGTCTGTGTGAACGGCCGTGTTCCAGGCAGGGAAGCGGCGGCCAATTTCGGCGGCATTGAGCCGTTCTGGTTGATGGCCGCGCTTGAGCAGCATGTGATAACTTTCATACTCAAACGTGCCGGGCTGCATTTCATCGTGGCTGAGAAAGGTAACGCCCGTTTCATGGTACAGTGTTTGCCCAAACAGCGCATTCCACTGCCGCCAAACAGGGAGAGAGGCTTCTACCATAGCCATGTACTGCTCATTTGTGCCGTACTCCATGCGGATAACTTTGCTAATGTCTGTGGTGGCGGCCAATGGGTGAGGCAGCGGGCCGGGATCGAACAGGGCGGTGGTGTGACCGCGTTGTGCCAGGGCAACTGTAGCCGCTGCGCCAAAGATGCCGCCGCCGATGATGAGAAAGTCGTATGTTGGGGACATGGGGGGTTCCTATAAGAATTATGAATTAAGAATTATGAATTATGAATTATCAGTTTCAATTATCCAATGGTCAATCCCCAATTACCAAATTCCCAACCCCTGCAATTTTGTTGGTATGGTGGATGCGGGGTAGTTGTGGCACAATTGGCGCATGGATTTGTTACTGCGTTCGGTGGTGTTACGGCCGTTTCCCGATGACCAATTAGCGCAATTCCCGTTTAACATGCCCGCCTTTGCCGGACTGGATGCCGTGCATTTTTCACAGCCTGTTACCTGTTTGGTTGGCGAAAACGGCTCCGGCAAGTCTACCTTTTTGGAGGCGTTGGCGTTGGCGGCCAGGGCGTATGCAGTGGGGAGTGAGGATTTGGCGCGAGATGAGACGTTAACGGCCGTACGCGGTTTGGCAAATCATTTCAAGCTGGTCTGGCGGGTACGCACGCGGGACGGCTTTTTTTTGCGGGCAGAGGACTTTTTTGGCTACATTAAGCGGCTGGCACAGATGGAAGCCGCTTTGATGGCCGATATTCGCCGGGTTGATGCTGAATATGAAGGGCGTTCAGAACATGCCAAAGGGTTGGCGCGGATGCCTTTTGTGCGGGAACTGGAGGCGATGCGGGCACAATACGGCCGTCACTTAAACAACTTTTCGCATGGGGAGAGCTTTTTGGAGCTGTTTCAATCCCGTTTTCGCCCAAACAGCCTTTATTTGCTGGATGAGCCGGAAGCGCCGTTGTCGCCTATGCGCCAGTTGACGCTGCTTTCTTTGATGAAGGAGATGGTGGGGCAGGGCTGTCAGTTTGTGGTGGCAACACATTCGCCTATTTTGCTGGCGTTCCCCGGTGCAGAGATTTTGAGTTTTGATGAACGGCCGTTAGCTTCTGTGCCCTTTGATTCTTTGGAGCATGTGACCATCATGCGTACTTTTTTACAAAATCCCGATGCTTATTTGAGGCATTTGTAAAAATGGGCCTTTATCAAATAATGTGTCGATGGCCGTAACTTGTGGCACGTGGCAGGTTGCATGTGGCAAGTTACCTCAGGAAACGACGACCTGTTACCTGCAACTTGCGACCTGCCACTATCTGTCAAGTACACTTGAACGCTTGCCTTTACTCTTTAATCATTCAATCATTGTCAACTTATGAAACGTGTAGACCTTTCTATCATCATTGTTAATTACAACACCCGCCAGCTTTTGGATGAC
>CAZRIB010000474.1:0-3208 GCA_964600035.1 uncultured Ardenticatenaceae bacterium
CAACTTGTGAAACTGGTTTGTTACTCATTCATTGTACAGTGATAGCTGCCTTGTTAGTTAGCGTCCACACCTCAAAAATGATGAAACAAGGAGGCCCTATGAATTGATTCTGCCACCAAACCAATTTTGTCTGAACCAATTATGGAAGTCTTCCAACTTATTGAAAACGAGGAGAATGAAAAAATGAAAACGCGAAACAAAGGCCTCATCTTGACTGTCTTTTTCTTGATGATGGCGATGATTTTGGCCGCTTGTGGAGGCAGTGCCACCACCACAGAAGAAACGGCCGCTCCCTCAGAAGCAACAGAAGCACCCGCAGAAACGGCCGTTGAACAGCCAGCCGCAGAACCCACCGAAGCACCCATGGAAGAACCAACGGAAGCACCCATGGAAGAGCCAACAGAAGCACCCGCCGAAGAACCCATGGGCGAACCGCTCAAAATCGGCGTCATGACAGACCTCTCCGGGGCGCTGGTCTTGTTTGGGCAGGAAATGCTCAACGGGTTCCAACTGGGCTTGCAATATGCCACAGACGGCACAATGATGGTAAACGGCCGTCCCATCGAACTCATCATCCGCGACGACAGCAGCGACGTTGAAGCCGGTTCCGCCGCCGCCCGCGAGCTAATCGAATCAGAAGGCGTGGAACTGCTGGTTGGCAACACCAGTTCGGCCGTTGCCCTGCAAGTGCAGCAAATCGCCGACGAAAACGAAGTCCTCTACTTTGCCGCACCGGCCGCCTCCCCCGACATCACCGGGTCCAACTGGAACCCCCACACCTTCCGCATCTGCCGCAACGCCGCCCAAGACGGTCTCACCATGGCAAGCTGGGCTGTGAACAACCTGGGTGAAAATTACGTCATCCTTGCCGAAGATTACGCCTTTGGTCAGGCAACGGCCGCAGGTTTCCAGGCCGCATTTGGGGCATTGGGCGCCAACTTCCTCACCGAAGAACCCATTTTTGCCGCCAGCGACACCAGCGACTTCACCCCCTACATTCAACAAATTTTAGACCTCAACCCGGATGGCCTGATTTTGGTTTGGGCTTCCAACACCAGCGGCGTGGTGCTGTATGAACAGCTCAACAGCCAGGGTGTCATTGGCTCTGTGCCGATTATTACCGGCTTCTCCTCCAATGATTTGGTACGCCTGCTGGATCCCGGTAACATTGGCTCTATCGGCCTCATTGTCTACCACTACACCCTGCCCCAAACAGAAGCCAACGACTGGCTGGTAGAACAACACCTTGCGCAGTACGATGGCTACCCCGACCTGTTCAGCGAATGTGGCTTTGCCACTGCTCAGGCCATTGTGCAAGCATTGGAAGCAACCGGTGGTGACACCGAAGCCAGCACCATGATTCCCGCATTGGAAGGCATGACGTTTGAAGGGCCAAAGGGCACATACACCATCCGCCCAGAAGACCATCAGGCATTGGCATCGCTTTACATTGTCAAACTGGTCAATGTGGATGATCCCAATGATGCTTTCTTTGAACTGGTTCAGGAAGTAACCGGCGAGGAAAGTGCGCCGCCATGTATGGCTTCCAGTTGTAATTAGCTCATTCCCATTCGCAGCCGCGAAATCTTTTTCGCATTCTGGCAGCAAACCAGTGTGCAATAACGAAATCGCGGCTGTGAACCCTCCTAAATTATGATTCTTGAGACACGTAACCTTTCCCGATATTTTGGCGGCCTGAAGGCGGTTGATGGTGTCAGCCTGGGTATACAGGAAGGGGAATTGCATGCCATCATTGGGCCAAATGGCGCAGGCAAAACGACCCTGTTTAATTTGCTCAGTGGTACGCTGCCCCCAACAAACGGCCGTATCTTTTTGCGCGGGCAGGATATTACCGGCTTGCCGCCGCACAAACTGGCACACCTGGGTATCGGCCGTTCTTACCAGGTGACAAACATCTTTCCGGGGTTGAGTGTGCTGGAAAATGTGCGTCTGGCGGCACAGGCAAAGGGGCGTGATAACTACCGCCTGTTTACGGCCGTAAGCCGTCTGCCTGCTTATGAAAAACGTGCCCAGGAAGCCCTGGAACGGGTTGGCCTGCTTGCCGCCAGCCTGCTGCCGGCGCTGGCCTTGCCACACGGCGACAAACGCAAACTGGAGCTAGCCATCCTGCTTGCCCAAAATGCCGACATCTGGCTGATGGATGAACCGACTGCCGGGCTGGCCGCTGAGCTGGTTCCTGGCTTTATGGCGTTGGTAGACGAGGTGCGGCGAGACGGCCGTAAAACCGTCTTGCTGGTCGAACATAATATGTCCATTGTCATGTCCCTGTCAGACCGCATCACGGTGATGCATCAGGGGCAGATTTTGGCGCAGGGCACACCCAAAGAAATTGCTAACAATTCGGCCGTGCAGCAAGCTTATCTGGGTGAGTTGTTTGGCGAAATGGAGGATACCCCATGAGCCAGCCTATTCTTCAGGTAGAAAATATCTACACCTACATTGGTCAGCAGCTTATTTTGGAAGGCGTGTCTGCTGCCGTTGAGCCAAACAGCATTACTGTGCTGCTTGGCCGGAATGGGGCTGGCAAAACAACGACGCTGCGCAGCATTATGGGGTTGTCGCCTGCTGCGCAGGGGACAATTCGTTTTATGGGGACGGAGATTGCCGGGAAACGGCCGTATCACATCGCCCAAATGGGTGTGGGCTATGTCCCCGATTACCGCGCCATCTTCAAACACCTGACCGTGGCCGAAAACCTGAAAATCGCTGAACGGCAGCCCGGCCAGTTAAACGAAAAGCGTGCCTTCATTTTTGACATCTTTCCAGACCTGGAGCGGCTTTACCATTGGCCCGGCGGACAGCTTTCCGGTGGGCAGCAGCAAATGCTGGCCGTCGCCCGCGCGCTTGTACCAGATAACAAGCTGCTGCTCATTGATGAACCAAGCGAAGGGCTGGCGCCGGTTATTGTGGAACAGATGATGAAGGCCATTCGCCAGCTAAAGGGACAAACGACGGTGCTGCTTGTGGAGCAAAATTTCCATGTAGCCCGGCTGCTGGCTGACAATTATGTCATTATCGAAGACGGCCGTTCCGTTCACAGCGGCAAAATGGCAGACCTGGCACAAGACAACGCCCTCATCAACAAATACCTGGGTGCAGCCTGAGCAAATCGCATCCCATCTGGAGGCAGCTATGGACACACACAACCTTTTTAACGACAAATCAGAAATTTATGCCCGGGCACGTC
>CAZRIB010000475.1:0-3196 GCA_964600035.1 uncultured Ardenticatenaceae bacterium
TTCGCCGGAGACGTGCTGCCAAACGTGCGGCGGCAACGGCCGTACCCAGCACCCAATCCACCGAAAGCTGATATATGCAAAATGGGCAAGCAGCAGGCTGCATTTTGGTTAACCTGCCGCTTGCCCATTTCATTTGAATCCGTTTTTATTTAATGGCGGCACGAATCGTTTTTGCGCAATGCAAAAAAGTCGTGTCGCTTTGTATTTCTACATTTCGCGGGCGTGGAAGTTGAATGGGAATGCGATCTGTAATGGTGGCGGGACGGCCGTTTAGCACCAACACCTCATCACTCAACAACACCGCCTCAGGAATGGAATGCGTCACCAGCAGCACCGTCACAGGCACAGCCTGCCAGATGCGAAGCAGCTCCACACCCATCCGCTCTCTGGTAAGGGCATCCAGCGCGCCAAACGGCTCATCCAGCAGCAAAAAAGTAGGCTCATGCACCAAAGCGCGAGCAATGGCAACACGCTGTGCCATGCCGCCAGACAGTTGTGCCGGATAGCTTTGTTCAAACCCTTGCAGCCCTACCAACCCCAGCATACGCATCACACGGTCATGGGCTTCGTCGGCTGCCATGCCTTGCAGTTCCAATGGCAAACGCACATTTTCATAGGCTGTGCGCCAGGGCATCAGGTTGTCTTTTTGAAAGACAATGCCCTTTGGCTCGCTGGTGGTGTGCGATGGCTCTCCGTCCAGGGTAACCTGCCCTGTCGTTGGCAGCAGCAGCCCGGCCAGCAGCCGCAGTAAGGTAGATTTGCCTACGCCGGATGACCCTACCAGCGCAACGAATGCGCCGCTGGGTATGGTTAGGGAGATGTCTTGCAGAACGGCCGTTCCGTCTGCAAAGGCAAAGCTAACCTGTTCGGCCTGCACCAATGCCGGTTTTTGGGTGTCAGTTACGGCCGTTTCCCGACCATCCATACCCGCTCCTTATTCGTTATTTATCTGTTCCACAAACTCATTTGTAAAAGCGGCCGTTAAATCATCAACCGGCGCATCCAAAAAACCAATCGAAAGCAGCACATCCTGCGTCCGTTCCCATGAACGCGCATCCGTATACCCCAGCGGATCCCCAGCCCACATAGGCAAAGAAGCCTCCAACACAGCCATACGACTGTCCTCAAGCCCCTCCACAAACTTCTTGCTAATCTCAAACGCCTCCTGCGGATCAGCCAGCGTATCGGCCAAACCACGATTCAGCGCCCGCACAAAACCCTTCACCAGCTCAGGGTTATTGGCAATCGTTTCCTCATTGGTAACGATGCCATTGGCAACCATATCAATGTAATCTGAAACATACAGCACATTAATGGCTTCCCCTGCACTTTGAAGCTGAACAGGTTCATTGGCAGCATATCCCACAACCGCATCGACCCGGTCAGCCAACAGCGTCTCTACCTGAGTAAAGCCAATTTCCTCTGCCTGCACATCATCCTGTGTCATGCCATTGGCAGACAAAAGACCGACATACCCCACGTAAGTCGCCCCAAACAAACCGGGCAGCCCAACAGAACGACCAGCCAAATCCTGCGGCTCTGTTATGCCGGCAGATGCCTTGCTTACCACAGCAATGGGGTACTTTTGATACCATTCATAAACATAGACAACAGGCAGTCCCTGTGCCCGCGCCAATATAACCTGTTCACCACTTACGACTGCAAAAGGTAGTTCGCCCGCACCAACCAGAGCAATACCATCTGTCTCAAAGCTGTAATCAAACTCAATTTCCAGCCCTTCTTCAGCAAAATACCCTTTATCAACCGCAACGTAATATGGCGCATACTGCGGGTCTGCAATAAAGCCCATTGGCAAGCGAATTTTCATCAACTCTTGTGGGGCGGCTTGCTCACCATTTGCCGTACATGCACCAAGTACCAAACTCAGCAGTAAAGCAGTTGTTAATAACAGTAGAGAACGTTTCATGAAGCTTCTTCCTTTTGTTGAAAATCGTTGAATCAAAACACACAAGGCGGCAATTTTATCGCTGCTGCTGCCACCGCAAAACCCTTCGTTCTAACAAAGCGACCATGGCGTACATTACCAATGCCATCGCCGCTAAAGTAAACAAAACCACAAACACCAAATCTGTCTTAAACTGGAATCGGGCAGTGATTAGCATAAACCCCAGGCCAGCGGTTTTGGGCTGCACAAATTCCCCAACCAATGCCCCAATGACGGACAGTGTTGCCCCTACTTTCAAACCTGCCAGGACGATGGGCAGCGCCGCCGGAATTTCCAGCTTTTGGAAAATTTGCCAGCGTGTCGCCCGGAGGGAAACCATTAATTCATACATTTCAGGGGGTACAGCCCGCAGCCCGGCGATGATGTTGACCAGGATGGGGAAGAATACGACGATGACTGCCACCAGCACCCGTGACCAATATGTGGATGTGACCCAAATGGTCAGCAGGGGGGCAATGGCGATGACGGGAATGGCTTGCGAGGCAATGAGGTAGGGGGAGATGAGTTTGTTTGCCAGTTGGGATTTCGCCAGCAAATATCCAAGTGGCAAGGCGATGATGATGCCTATTATGAGGCCGGGGATGACTTCGCTGAGTGTGACCAGGGTGTGTTTTTGTAAACGGCCGTCTCCCACCACCGCCAAAAACTGCCTACCAACATCTACCGGCCCTGGCAAAATAAACGGCTCATACTCACCTAAAATAACCAGCCCCTGCCAACCAAGCAGCAGCATCACCAACGACATCAAAGTCGTCATCCAGGTTGGCTGATTCCGCAAAAAAGCGACTGCTTTCATGGTAATAATAAGGCTCCTCTAATAATCAATGCGTAAAGATTGACGAATAGATTTTAATGAATTGGCTCATTTAAGCGGGGCAGGGGAAAAGGTCATGCAAAAAACGCAGCCGCTGTCTACGCACAAAAAACCCCCATAAACAGGGGGCATTGGCAGCAAACAAGGGTTGCATGTGAACGGAAATCAAACAAAACGACGAAGTCGTTTCTTTGCCGTTCCACCAGGCTGACGGCGTCATTCTGTATATAAATCCATCGTCAGCCCGTACCTTCTCCCATCCAGACTTTAACTGTCGGCCCCGGAATCTCACCGGGTCTGCCACTTTTTGCAAAACGGCTCGCGGGCTTGGCTTGCATTTGCCTCACCGCCGGTCGGGAATTTCGCCCTGCCCCGAAGGTAAATATCAAATTGTCAAAGGCGATTATACTAGGCCG
>CAZRIB010000476.1:0-3187 GCA_964600035.1 uncultured Ardenticatenaceae bacterium
CTGTTGATTTTGAATAAAATCCGGAATCGTAAAATCTATCATTTTTAGCTCCATTTACGATTTACGATCTACGATTCACGATTCAAGCCACTCGCCAATCGCCAATCGCGAATCTTCAATCTCTCTAAACAATCGCCAACCCATCAAACGACGCAAAACCACGCGCATTTCGCAGCCAAAGCTCCACCGGATATTCCCGAATGTAGCCATAGCCGCCCAACGTTTGCACCGCCCGATCCGCCACATTTACCACCAGCCGGTCAACGTGCTGCTTCATCACCGCAGCTTCCCGCGTGGCATCTTTGCCTTGGTCAAGCAGCCAGGCCGCTTCCCAAACCATCAGACGGGCTTCATCCACATCCGTTGCCATGTCGGCCAGCATAAAAGCAATGGATTGGCGGTGGGCAATCGGTTCGCCAAATTGCACACGCTGTTTGGCATATTCCCGTGCATATTCATACCCCGCACGCGCTACTCCCACAGCCGCCGCGCCCAGGGCTACCCGCGAATGGTTCAAAATCAGTTGGAAATCACAACCGGCTTCGCCGCCTAATTTGGCTGAATGGGGAACGCGCACATTTTCCAGTGTCACTTTGTAGGTGGGCAGGGCTTTGATGCCCATCAATTTGTCCCGTTCGCCAATGGTTAGCCCTTCTGCATTGGCAGGGACTAAAAATCCCTGTGTCTGGCCGTCTTCATTGGCATAGACAAGGATGAGTTCGGCCTCATTGGCCAGGGGGACGACGGTTTTGGTGCCATTTAATACGTAGCCGTCGCCATCGGAAACGGCCGTTGTCGCCAGTTTGTACGGGCTAAACTGAATACGCGGTTCCGTCAGCGCCGCCGTCATACGGGGCATCGTTTCCCCACAAAACGAGGGCAGCAGATCAGTTTTTTGGGCATCCGTGCCGGACAACATCACAGGAATGGCAACCAGATTTGGCACCATCAGCTTGAGCGTGATAGCCAAATCACCCCAGGCAAACGCTTCCATTGCCAGCACACCCGTTACGGCCGAATACTCACCAAAACCGCCATAATCCTCAGGGATAGCCGTTGGCAGCACGCCAATTTCCCAACCAGCCTGTACCACCTCATCGGGAATTTGGCCGTCCTCCTCCGCATCCCGGTACACCTTGCGCACCCGCTCATTGGCGTATCGAGAAATGGCTTCTGTGAGCATTTTTTGCTCTTCATCAAGTCGAAAATCTAACATGGTTCTTGCTCCCTATCTAAGTAGTTTGTCAGCAATCCAACAGTCAGCCCGTCTGGCTGACCCGCTCTCTTACAATGGCATCGGTCATTTTGGCAACGCGCACCATCTGCTTTACGTCATGCACGCGAATGATGTCTGCGCCATGCTCAATGCCCAACGCCACAGTAACGGCCGTTCCTTCCACGCGCTCATCCGGTGGCAAGTCCAGCGTATACCCAATAAAAGATTTGCGAGAAGGCCCCAACAAAATGGGATACCCCAACGCCTTAAACGCATCCAACTCACGAATAATCTGCAAATTTTGGCGAACCGTCTTGCCAAACCCCAGGCCTGGGTCAACGATAATTTGTGACGGTTGAATGCCAGCCTTTAGCCCCAATTCAATTTGAGCGGACAGTTCCCGTTTTATATCTTCAATCAAGTTGTCATACTCAATCCCTACATAACGCCCCCCAAGCCGTTCTTCCTGTGCCACATTTTTGGGTTTACTGCGATTGTGCATTACCACCACCGGGCAGCCGCGTGCTGCCACCAATGGCGCCATATCCGGATCCATTCGCAGCCCCCACACATCATTTACCCAGTCAGCCCCTGCGTCCAAAGCCGCAGCCGCCACACTGGCACGGTATGTATCTACAGAAATGGGCAAATCAACAGAAGCACGTACGGCCGTAATCACATCCACCACACGTGCCAACTCCTCCTCAGCCGAAACAGGCACACTGCCCGGCCGGGTACTCTCCCCACCCACATCAATGATGTCTGCGCCGTCTGCCGCAAACTGTTTTGCCTGCGCCACAGCCGCCGCCACAACATCCTCCGCCGCCAACAACCCATCCCCAGAAAAACTGTCAGGTGTGGCATTGAGAATGCCCATAATATACGTCCGTTTTCCCCAAGAAAATGTCATCTACCTTCCCAATTCCTCATCACTAATCGTTAATCGTCAATCGTTAATCATCAATTGCCTGTCTTTTCTCCAGCCCATGCAAATAAATATCTGCCACCTGCTGCCCAAGCTGCTCCGGCGAATAAGCCGCTTCACTGCCCGGAGCCATGCCAGCCCATAAATCGCCACCCAATTCATACATGACTGCAAAGCCCATAATGGTGGCACTCAACGTCCGGGCAGCAACAGCCGGGTTAATGTCGCGCATTAAACCGCGCTGCACCAAATGGGTTAGCTGATTTTCTGTTTCATGAATAATGCGATAAAGGGCTTCCTGGACGTAATGCTGCTTTACATCCGGGTTCAGGCGAGCTTCATGCAGAAATAACATAAACAAACGGCGCTCCCGCCCACCCCGCAAACGCTTGGTGAGAAGCTGCGCCATCATGTCATGAAAATCATTGGTTTCAATGCTGGCTATTTCTGCGGTTACCTCGTCGGCATAGGCTTTTGCCACACCGCTTAGCAGTGCCCGCTTGTCGTGGAAGTAGTTGTAGAGGGTGCCCTCCGACACATCGGCCGCCTCCGCAATTTCGCGCGTGGTGGCTCTTTCATACCCTTTGCGACTGAAAACGGCCGCAGCCGCCTCCAAAATTTGAGCTTTGCGGGCAGCGGCGCGTCTTTCGCGACGGGTCGATGTGTTGTTCATGGGCAAATTTCCTGCAAATGTTGGTGGAGACTCAACAAGGGGGTTGAGTCAACGCTCAAAAAGTGAGTAGCTGCTCAAATTATGACGCACCATGTCAAAATTGTCAATAATGTTGTAATTTTGTTCTCAGGAATTGGTTATATTGTCTAAAGGGAGGGGATTGAGGGGATTGGGTAATTGGGTAATTGGGAGATTGGAGATTGGGAGATTGGGAGATTGGGAGATTATGGACAACGGCTTACGGGCAGCGGCTTACGGACAACGGCTTACGGGCAACGGCTTACGGACAACGGGCAACGGCTTACGGGACAACGGCTTACGGACAACGGCTTACGGACAACGGCTTACGGGCAACGGACAACGGCTTACGGAC
>CAZRIB010000477.1:0-3186 GCA_964600035.1 uncultured Ardenticatenaceae bacterium
ATCTCTAATCTCCAGTCTCTAATCTCCCGTAAGTTATTAAATCTTCATTCCTTACTAACCATTCGTTTTTAACCTGGCAAGATTGGTTCAATCTGGCAGATTGAACCAATCTGAAAACCGCTAACTTATTTAAGAACGCTTACTTAACATTGTGTTTTATTCACCCTCTCAACAAAAGGATTTTTTACCATGAGTAGTTTTCTTGAAACCGTGCAAAATTTGGCACTGACATATGGTCTTAATTTACTGGCCGCTGTGGTCATCCTCATCATTGGCCGTTGGGTTGCCAGATTTCTCACCAATATGCTGGATAAGGCGCTCCAAAAAGCAGATATAAACCCGTCGCTGATTGGCTTTTTACGCAGTCTGGCCTATTACGCCATCATTATCATTGCCATTGTGGCCGCGTTAGACAGATTGGGTGTACAAACAACTTCTTTTGTGGCTATTTTGGGGGCAGCGGGGTTGGCAGTTGGGCTGGCGCTGGAAGGCTCTTTGGCTAACTTTGCTGCCGGTGCGCTTATTTTGTTTTTACGGCCGTTCAAAGTCGGCGACATGGTAGAAATTGCCGGAAAATTCGGCACAGTTGAAGAAATTCAAATTTTCAACACCATCATTGTGACCCCCGACAACAAAACCGTCATCATTCCCAATGCCCAGGTAACTGGCGACACCATTACCAACTATTCCCGCAAAGGAGCCATCCGTCTGGATATGACCTTTGGCATTGGCTATGAAGATGATTTGTTAAAAGCCAAGCAGCTGCTGCAAGAAATTATCACCGCCGACGAGCGGGTGCTGCCAGAACCAGCGCCGTTGGTGGCCGTGAGTGAATTGGCCGACAGCAGCGTAAACTTTGCGGTACGGCCGTATGTCAAAGTCAGCGACTACTGGGGCGTTTATTTCGACATTACCGAGCAGGTAAAACTTCGCTTTGACGAAGCAGGCATCTCCATCCCCTACCCCCAAACAGATGTCCACCTGTTTCCCCAAAATGGAACCGGCTGAGTAAAGAGTAAAGATTGGAGATTGGAGATTGAAGAGTAAGTGGTGTTAAATACGCCAATCCTAATCTCCAATTCTCCAATCTCTAATCTCTAATAACCAATTAACCCTTCCCCCTCCCGCTCCAACCGGCTGTGAAAAAAGCACAAATTTCAGCCAGCCCCCCATTTTGGCTCTTCCCCCCCATGCTATAATGTCCTGATAACCTGGTCGTTCGTTGAAACACAATTGAAAAGAACACAAGTGTGCAAGTAACATGACTTGCAACCTGCAAACTTGTAACTTGCCACCCGTTTTTACCTTTCATTCATAAATCATCAATCTTTAATTCCTATTTAAGGAGGCATTATGCCAAATAAAAGCAGAAAACGCGCACTTGTATTATCAGGTGGGGGTGGACGCGGCGCTTACCATGTCGGTGTTTTGCGTTTTTTGGAGGAACACGATTGGCTTCCGGACGTTGTTGTCGGGACATCCATCGGGGCTGTCAACGGCGCAGCAATTGCTTCCGGCCATAATGCCTATTCATTATGGGCTTTATGGCAGCGCTTGCGCACCAATGATGTGCAAAAGGCCAATCTCAACCCTCTGGAAGGCACCTATTTGCTGGACACAGCCCCCCTGCGGGAAACGCTGCAAAAGGAAGGCTGGGTAAATTTTGACCGTATCAACTCAGAGGATGCGGCCGTACACCTGCGTATTACCGCCACGGAAGTAAACAGCGGCCATTTGCATGTTTTTGGCAACAGCCCGGATGTATTCCCCAGCCGGCTGGAAATAGAACCGATTGAACTAGACCACATCATTGCAAGCTGCTCCATTCCTGTCGTTTATCCTGCCACACAACTTCATGAACATCTTTATTGGGACGGAGCGACCGTTGCCAATACGCCGCTTGGCCCCGCCATAGATGCCGGTGCAGAGGAAATTGTGGTGGTCATTATGACACCCTGGGATGATGATCGTGAAGTGATTAAAGAACCGCCCGGAAATATTCTCAGTTCGCTTAGCTACACACTGGAATGGGCTTTACTGGCTTCCTTTCAGGCCGACTTGAAGCTTTTCCGGCGTGTGAATGATTTGGTGCGCCTGCAAGTGGAAAATGCACGGCTGCGGGCGGCAAATGCGGCATTAATGGCACAACTAAAAGGTGACGAATTTGTGTTTGATGATGTCAATAAGAATGGCATACCGGATGTTTTGGAGAAGGAGTTTCGTCAGCTTCCTGATCCGATTATTGTTGGCCCGAAACGGCCGATTCCGGTTGACCGCATCATTCGGTATACGCTGGACGGGCATAAAGAACTGTATCAAATGGGTTATGAAGATGCGAAACGCGCCTGGCGTGAAGCCGGAAAATCAGTAGAAGGAGAGTTGTAACAGAAATTGTTATGGAAATTCGCAACAATGTTGTATTGGTAACGGGCGCAACAGCAGGCATTGGCCGGGCAACGGCCGTTGCGTTAGCCCAAAAAGGCGCCAATGTCGTCATGACAGGTCGCCGTGAAGCACGTTTACAATCATTAGCAGAAGAATTAAGTCAGTATCCCGGAGAACGGTTGGCAATTGCTGGCGATTTGTGTGATGAGGCGTTTACCCGCCAATTAATTCACCAGACAGTTGACCATTTTGGTCATATTGGTGTCTTGATAAACAATGCGGGCTTTGGGCATAAAAGCCTTCTTACCAAAACACCTTTGGCAGATATACGGGCTGTTTTTGAGTTGAATGTTTTTGCTTTGATGACCACCTGCCATACGGCCGTTCCCTACATGCGGCATCAAGGTTTCGGCCAAATCATCAACGTTTCGTCCATCGTTGGGCAGCGGCCGCTGATAGATTCCGGTGCATACACGGCCAGCAAAACGGCCGTCAACTTCCTCACCCGCAGCCTGCGCATGGAACTGATGAGAGAAAACATTACCGTCACGCTCGTTTATCCGGGATTGACCGCCACTGAATTTGCGCAAGCACGACTGGGACAGCCAGGAGGCAACCGGTTTGGGTTGGCAGGCGTGTCGCCTGAAAAAGTGGCAAAAAAGATCGTGCGCGCTATCGAACGAAACCGCCAAGAGGTGTATGTAACCTGGGTGGATTGGGCTTTTACACATGCAAACCGGCTTTTCCCGCGAACGTTGGATTATGTTTTGGGAGTTGCCAGCAAATATGGGCAGTAACGCT
>CAZRIB010000478.1:0-3181 GCA_964600035.1 uncultured Ardenticatenaceae bacterium
AATTTTAACCACAATTTCATGCTGCATCCTTTGGGGAGAGAAATGAGAGATTAATGAAGTTTTCGTTTGTGACCATACAGGTGCTCTGGCCGCAGATTAACACGAATTTTCACGGATTTTAACTTTAATCCGGATGAATCTGTGGGAATTCGTGGCAAAAAATTCGACCTATTGAGATTGGGATTTGGTCACCTTGCCACCCCGTCGCCCAGAAAGCGGTAACCGACACCAAAAACAGTGAGAATGTAGTGCGGCTGGCGCGGGTTTGGTTCTATTTTTTTGCGCAAGTTTTTTATGTGGACATCAATGGTGCGCTCGTAACCGTCAAAAGCATAACCCTGTGTTTTTTCCAGCAGCTCCAATCGGCTAAAGGCTCTGCCCGGGTGCTGCATAAGTGTCAAGAGTAAGTCGTACTCCATGGGGGTCAGGTCAACGGCCGTACCATTTACCCGCACCAACCTCGCCGCCATATCCATTTCAATGTCCCCATGCCGCAGCACCTGCGCCAGCTCAGCCTGGGGAGCCGCCCGCCGCAGGACAGCCCGCACCCGTGCCATCAACTCTCTGGGGCTAAACGGCTTGGTCAGGTAATCATCCGCACCCATTTCCAGACCAATCACCTTGTCCATGTCGTCTACCTTTGCAGTTAACATAATGACCGGTGTGTTTCTTTCCTGGCGATGCCGCCGCAAGAATTCCCACCCGTCCATTTCTGGCATCATTAAGTCCAGAATAATCAAGTCTGGCTGGCTTTGCCGGGCAATAATCAGGGCATCACGGCCGTTACTGGCTGTCAGCACCTCATACCCCTCCTGCGCCAGATACCCTTTTACCAAATTGACCAATCGCGGCTCATCGTCCACAACCAACACGCGCTTACTCATGACTTCATTCCTTTTTCGCCACTCTGCACATTCCCCATCATACCAAAATGGCAAAAGGAACGGCAGTTGAAACAGTGCCGTTCCTTTGAACATCATGATTAACGATTCATAGATTAAAGATTGAAGTGAGCTGCAAGTGGCAGGTGCTTCTATACTTACCTACCACCTGCATTCATCTTTAACTTTTCCCTTGCTGCTTATGGTTGGGATGCTGTGCCAAACCGGGGGCCGCCATGTCCCATACGGCCGTATTGATTTCCCGTTCCATCTCTTGGCATCAAAGGCACATTATCACAAACCCCGTCGCCATCTTCATCCACAAAATTCGCTCCGGCAGCGCCATTTGGGCCAGCATATGGTTCATTGCCACAAATATCGCACACCCCATCGCCATCTTCATCTACAAAGTTGGGATGCTGACCGGCTGCGCCAAAACGACGGCCGTTTCCATACATATCACCTTGCGGCACACCGCCACACACATCACACACCCCATCGCCATCTTCATCCACAAAGTTAGGGCCGTAGATGGGCACAGCTTCTTCCGGCACAGTGATTTCAACATTCGTGTCAACGCCAGCATCAACCGGCTCCGGTTCTACATCGCCATCTTGCAGCACAGGCGCGGGGTTTGGCTGAGCAACGGCCGTTTCCACATCCGCCTGAGCAGCCGCAAACGACACCACACCAACCAACACAGCCAATACAGCAATTCCAATTAACCAATATTTTCTCATTTCAAGCCTCCATATACTTGATTTTGTATTTAATTTGGTAGATGCCTTAAGCATATCTGCCACTTATGAAGAAGTTATGAAGGCCATGTGGAGAATCCATAAACCCTGCTTGCCCCCCTCTTTGCTTTTCACTACAATGCCGCCATGTCAGAAAACAACCCGGCCTTGCGCCTTATTGACCTGCAATACCACATTCCCCTTTACGAAGGACTGCTGCGCCGCAAAAGCGGCCGTATCCGCATCATCGACGGCATTTCGCTGGATGTACCGCCTGGGGAAACGGTCGCCATCGTCGGGGAAAAAGGCTCTGGCAAAACCACATTGGGGCGCACCATCATACAGCTTCTCAAGCCAACGAATGGACAAGTTCTCTTCAATGGAACCAATCTGGCAAAACTGAAGAGCGGCGCACTCCGGCAGCAGCGGCAAAAGCTGCAAATGGTTTTTCAAGACCCGTACACAGCGCTCAATCCCCGCATGACCATTGGGGAGTTATTGGCAGAACCATTGGAGATTCACCGGCAGGGAACAGAAGCAGAACGACAGGAAC
This sequence comes from uncultured Ardenticatenaceae bacterium, assembly GCA_964600035.1. Classification (GTDB taxonomy): domain Bacteria; phylum Chloroflexota; class Anaerolineae; order Promineifilales; family Promineifilaceae; genus CAZRIB01. The sequence goes on from CAZRIB010000478.1 coordinate 2,172, forward strand.
GTGTGCGCTCGCTGCTGCATTTGGTGGGGCTAAATGGGTACGTTGCCCGCCATTACCCGCATGAAGTGGCAGGTGGCAGCCGCCAACGAGCCAGCATTGCCCGGGCATTGGTCACACAGCCATCATTTTTAATTTTGGATGAACCGACCCGCGCTCTGGATACGGCCGTTAGCCAACAAATCTTGCAGCTTCTACAGGAACTAAAAGCCCAATTCCAGCTAACATACCTGCTCCTCACCTCATCAATGGCAGCAGCCGTCAACATGGCAGACCGAATCTACATCCTCTACGGCGGGCAAATTGTAGAAGCCGGCCAAACAAACCTGCTCCGGGAACGGCCGTTACACCCCTACACCCAGGCACTCGCCGCCGCCATGCCCCTGCCAGACCCCGCCGCAGAAGCTCGCCGCCAACATTTCACCCTTACCGGCACACACCCAGACCCCGCCAGCTACCCCAGCGGCTGCCGATTCCATCCCCGCTGCCCCATCGCCTCCGACATATGCCGCCAACAAGCCCCCACCCTGAAAAACCTCGGCACACCCACACAACCACATCTCACAGCCTGCCACCACGCCCAACCAAACTAATATACGAAACTCAAAGTCCGTATACCGTTTTCCGAGGGATTAGATTGGTTCAATCTCGGAGATTGAACCAATCTTTGTATCCATCAAAGAACACTTGACTGAGTATGAGGCCGCGTACATGAAAAGCGTGGGCACGGAAAGCGTGGGCACGGAAAACGGATGACGGATTATTGACTACGGATACTCCCCCCCCCTCAGCCCCATAATTTACAAACAATTTACAACCCCATTGCAACTTTCATACATCCAGCCTGTATCTCTATACATAGGGTTCGTTCAACAACAACTTTGGACTTTTCAAAAGGTATCCGTTCAGATGGAACGCAAAGTTACACGAAGAATGCGCAAAGTTACACGGAGAATAGAGCGTTTTTCTCTTTTTTCTCAGCGAAACTCCGTGATTTCTCTGTGAATCTCTGT
>CAZRIB010000479.1:0-3175 GCA_964600035.1 uncultured Ardenticatenaceae bacterium
GTGATGGTTTGGGAACGGCCGTTCCGCCACACCACCTCAATCTGCTGCTCCGCGCCCACCGTGTAGATGACCGGCGTCTGGCAGAAGGTGAACGCCAGCGACTGCGGCGGCAGGGAGAGCGTTTGCGGCTGGCCGGTCACATCCACATAGGCGAATTCAGACGGTTCCGGCACAAACTCATCCGCCTTCAGCAGGGTGGGGGCAAAACAAAGCTGCCCGGCCTGAATAGAGACACCCAACTCGCCCCAGCGCGTGAGAATTTCCTCTTTGACCTGGCCGGTCATACCGGGCTGGCGCGCGCCGCTGCCCCAGGGCGTATGCGAATAGGGGTCGGTGGGAAATGCGCCATACACATCAGGCGTTTTGTTGAAGCCCAGCCCGGCGCGGATGTCGTAGTAGGCGTCGGCCAGCGCCTGAATGGTGGCGGTGTCGGCCTGCTCGTTCACTGCCTGCTGGTACGCTTCCAAGGCGGCCAGCAGCAGCTTGGAGACCATGTGCCAGTAGATGCTGCCCAGTCCTTCGTAGGCGAAAAATGTGCCGGAACGGCCGGTAAAGGCGCGGTGGTTGAATGTCTCTTCAAACAGGTCGAGGATGAAGGCCCGTTCTGTTTTGACCAGTTGGGCAAATTGAGGCTCCTGGGCTAATTCATCCAGCACGCGGGCGGCGTCGTTGGCGTTGCGGAAACGGCCGTTAAAATGAAACACCCCGTCATCATCCCGCACCAACAGCCGGACATCGCCCGCCTTCGTCAAAGCCGCCGCCAGTTGGGAGGAGGCCGCTTTTTCTGCCGGGATAGTGTTCTTTTGCAAAAAGCCGGGCAGACGGCGGTGTGGGTAGAGCATGTAGGTGTGCTGGTCGGCGCGGTACAGGCTGCTGTGGCGCAGACTGCGCAGCAAGGCCAGCGACTCTTCCGGCGTGAGCAGGCCAGAGGAAAGCATGGCGACCTGCCCTTCCAGCATCAGGTAAAGATGCTCTACATGGGCTTGAGGATTGTTTTTCTGGTTATCCGTGTCATCTGCGTTTATCTGTGTTCCATCTAACTTGAGGACGTTGTAGGCGTGGTAGAGGCCGTCCGGGCGTTTGTTGGCGCGCAGGGTTTCTTCGATGTAGCGCTGCGCCAGTTTGAGGAAGGCGCGCAGGTCGGCGGCGCTGATTTCGGTTTGCTCGTTGGGGATGCCCTGGGTGTAGAGGGTGTGGCGGTAGTCGGAAACGGCCGTCCCCAACCCATCCATCATCGCCCGGCGTGCCTGCGGCGAAAAGCCACCGGCAAGATGGGGCTGGAAGCGGTCGAAAACCGTGTGAATGGCGCGGAACAGGTCGGCCAGATTTTTGTTGACCACAAAGTGCGCCTCGCCATTGGCCAGTTTTGCCTGCCAGAAAACGATGAAGCGGCGCAGGTATGCGGCCGTAACCACCGACAGCCCTTTGCCCACCAGCGCGTTGTTGGCGTCGTTCCATTCCGGGCGCTGGGTGTTCATCCAGATGCCGCCTTCGGGGACGAGGTTGGCCAGCTTGGCCAGCAGCAGGGAGAGCAGTTTTTCGGTCATGGTGGCGTGGATGACCTGCCCGTTTTTGTCGCGGAGCAAACGGCCGTCTGTGCCCATTTGGGTAACGGCCGTTTCCGTTGCTGCCTCTGCCTCCCAGTCAAAATCAATCGTGTTGGTCCAATCGGCCAGCATTTGCGGGTACGGCCGTAACCGGTAGGGCACATCGGCATAGGCAAAGACCGGCCAGTTCCACAAGCGGGTAATCGCGCCGGGATGCACCTGCTCCGCAATCTCCAGCAGCTTTTGCAGGTAAATAATCTGGTGGTCGCTCCAGTAGCCAATATTCGACCAGGGGTTATCCGGCTCCGGCACTTCCCACTCAATGCCGTCCCGCGTCACCCGGTACGGGTTGTAGCCGTCGGCGGTGGTGGCGTTGAGGAATTTGGCAATCATCCCTTCCACAAAGTCGGGATAGGTCAGCGCCAGCGGTTCCCAGTTCTGGAAAATATCGCGCCAGTTGCCCTGGTAATCCAGCCGGGGCGAACCGTCGGCGTTTTTCAGGTTGATGGAGAACCAGTTCCAGGGGCGGCTGGGGTCGCCGTGGCGGCGGCTGAAGGTGAGCGGCAGATATTCGTGGCTCAGGCGGATGACGTTGGGGTCGCCGTTTTCGTCGGCCAGCGCGTACAGGTCGTGGATGGCGATGCTCTCAGGCAGGCTGTGGAACCAGTCGGCGTGGCGTGCCAGCACGGGGCGGTTGCGTGTGCGTACAAAGTCGAGGAAGTCATCCCGTTCTACCTGGTAGCCGTTGATGAAGATGCCGCCGCGCATGATGTTGAAGAGGACGTTGGCGAAGTGGTGAACGGCCGTTTCCTGTTGGGCAGAGCGCTGCAAGCCATCAGCGGCGGCCACAAAGCGCATGAGGTCGGCCGTGTTTTGGGCAATGTCGGCCTCAATGGCGGCGGTGATGGCGGCCGGTTCCTGCCGCAGGAAGCGGCGCAGGCGGGTAACGGCCGTATGGTCATAGTTCACGTCGGCGGCAATGTGCCACTGCTTTGTTTCGTTGGCCGCCAGGGTGAAAGTGCTGGCCGTAAGGTAAGCGCCGGGCTGGCCGCAAATGTCGTGTTCCGGGGTGGGGAAACGGCCGTGGCGGAAGCCATCCACCTGCGCCGTACTCAGTAAATGGACGGGATTGTCCAGCCCCACCTGCCAGGCCACCGTCGCCATCAGCGATTCGCTGGGTTCTGCCCGGTCGGTCAGCGTGGCGCTGAGGGCAAAGATACCCAGCCCCGTTTCCGGGTCTAGTTCGCTGCGTTTGTAGGCGTGGAGCAGGCTGCTCATCGTCGTTTGCAGCTGCACCGATGCGCCAAAGGGGAGGATATTTTGCAGCCCGTCCAGCAGGTCAATCTGGCACGGTTCGCCGTTGTTGACCAGCCAGCCGCTTTTGTAGAAGCCGAAGCGGTCGCCCATGCGCCAGCTGTAACGGAAGGTGAGCTGCAAGTCGTGGTTGATTTCTTCAAAGAAAAGCTTGCTGCCGCAGGCGCTTTTGTACAGGTGGTGTTCCACGTGGTAAAGGCTGTTGTACCGGCTGGAAAAGGGTTCCCAGAGTTGGGTACGGCCGTTGCGCGTTACCCGCACAATCGTTTTACTGCCTGTCAGGTCGCTGTGCGCCGTAATCTTGTCCTCTGTCT
>CAZRIB010000480.1:0-3170 GCA_964600035.1 uncultured Ardenticatenaceae bacterium
TCACCAACAAATACATTGGCATCCTGGAACGCCTGCTCATCGCCACCTTTGTCGGACTGGGGCAATTTATCCTTGTACCGTTGGTCACAGCCCCCCGCTTTCTAATGGAATGGCCAACCGTCGCCCGCAGTGAGCAAACGGCCGTTTACCTGGTCGAACTACTTGCCAGCATCACCATCGCCGTCCTCACCGGCATCCTCATCAGTCAACTTTGGTAAACACAAGAAACGACAAACACAACTAATACTCAGTCAAGTGTTCTTTGATGGACACAAAGATTGGTTCAATCTCGGAGATTGAACCAATCTAATCCCTCATTTCACATGTGACTGGGTACTAAAACCAAACCACAGCTTTTATTTTCAACCATGAACCATCAACCTGTCAGCAAGGTAAAACCGCCAATCGCCAATCACCACCACCCAAACAGCATGAACACACACCCGCTAGCCGCCAACATCCCCTTGTTCCGCAATCTGTCCGACAGCGACCGGCAGGCCATTGTCCGCGACTGCCGCACAAGGCAGTACCAACCGGGCGACATCATTTTTCACGAAGGCGACCCGGGCAATGTGCTGTACTTAATCCAAAACGGACAGGTGCGCATCTTTGTCAATGGGTTAGATAGCAGCGAAACGTCCGTCATCCTCTTTGGCCGCCCCGGCGATATGTTTGGCGAACTGGCCGTGATTGATGGCTTGCCGCGCTCGGCAACGGCCGTTGCCCTCACCCCCGTCACCCTCTACCTCATCAGCCGCGACGACTTCCGCCGCCACATGCGCCGCAGCCCCCAGCTTGCCCTCAACTTCATGCGCGAACTCAGCCTGCGGGTACGCTACAACACACAGCAAATGGACAGCCTCGCCACCCAGGCACTCTCCCAACGGCTGGCCAGAAAATTATTGCAGTTGGCACAAGATTACGGCATCGCCAGCAAAACCGGCGTGCTGCTCAACATCCCCCTCACCCAAAGCGACCTGGCCAGCCTGGTCAACGCCAGCCGGGAAAGCATCAACAAACAACTACGCGAATTTCGCCGTCTGGGATGGGTTACCACCGAAAACGGCCGTATCCTCATCCAGGACCCCGACGCCCTCCGTGCCCACACCAGCCAATAACCCCTCTCCAATTCTCAATTCTCAATTCCCCTTTCCCAATCTCCCCCACCTTCCATACAATACGGCAAGTGGCAGGTGGCAAGTAGCAAGTGGCATCACCTGCAACCTGCAACCTGCCGACCACTTTAATCTATATTTTCAGGAGAGAAATATGAAAGACAAAACAGTCACCGGCGGCATCATCCTACTCATTCTCGGCGTCGCCATTGGCGGCCTGCTGCTCATGATGATGCGCCAACCCGCCCCGGCAGACAGCCTGCCCCCGGCCATTCCGGCAGAAACCAGCCTCACCCCCACCGGCAGCGCCCGCCTGTTCCACATTGTGCCAGAAGCATCCGAAGCCCGTTTTAAGCTGGGCGAAATTTTGCGCGGCGAACCGAAGGAAGTTGTTGGCGTCACCTCTCTCGTCAGTGGTGAAATAGCCGTTGATTATGCAGACTTGTCCACAGCACAGGTCAGCACCATTGTCATTGATGCCCGCGACCTGACCACAGATAACAGCTTTCGCAATCGTGCCATCCACAACTACATTTTGCTCAGCAGTGCTTACCCGGAGATTACCTTTACCCCCACCGCCATTGAGGGACTGCCGGAAACGGCCGTTATCGGCCAACCCCTCACCTTCACCATCACCGGCCAGCTAACCATCACCATCTTTAGCAACGAAGAGACCTTCACCGTAACGGCCGTGCCCATTTCCGAAACACGCATCGAAGGCACAGCCACCACCACCATCCAGCGCGCCGACTACGAGCTGGCAATTCCCAGCGCCACCGGCGTCGCCTCTGTGGACGAAGCCATTACCCTGGAATTTGACTTTGTGGCGGAAGAGGGGGGATAGGGGTTGAGGGGGAGATTGGGGAATTGGAGATTGGGAGATTGGGAGATTGGGTTATTTGTTATTGGGGTAATTGGGTAATTGGGTAATTGGGGAGATTGGTCACCTTGCCACCCCATCACCTTGTCACCTTGCCCCCCCATCACCTTGCCACCTTGCCACCCTGTCACCGGCGTGGTTTTTAATTTGTGGGCTGCCTGACATAACTGCAAAAACCCGCCTGCCGGTTTACAACTGAATAAACAGCAAGTAACATAGTGCACTGTTAAGTAGATTTGTTGATTTTTCCAGGAAACGGATTTACACAGATAAACACGGATAAGTCAGCTAAAAATCCGTGTCATCCGCGTTAATCTACGTCCTAAAAATGTGTAAAAATTTACTTTACAAAGCAATAGGGACAAACTAAACGATACAAAACTATTACTCAGTCAAGTGTTCTTTGATGGATACAAAGATTGGTTCAATCTAGGAGATTGAACCAATCTAATCCCTCATTTCACATGTGACTAAGTACTATACAGGTCATGCCAAAAACCAACTGCAAAGCACGTAAAGGACGCAAAGAACCAAGAAAAAATTCGTTCCTTCTTCAATTCGTTGTCCTGCTCCCTGCCTAAAACAAACCCAGACCTGAACAGTTACAATGATACAAAGATTGAACCAATCTCATCTCTCATCTGGTAACTTCAAATTCTCCGCGCCCTTTGCGACTCTGGTAACATTACATTTAACTGTCGTGGTGTATTGTCGGGCATTGAAATGCCCTGCTGCAAATTAGAAACCCGTTGAAACGGGTTAACAACGACTTTTTGTAACCGTTTTAGTGCGTTTGAACGCACTTTCCCTGGCAGCAGCGTGATTTCAATCCGCTGCAAACTGCAAACCGAAACCCGAAACCTGGAAAACCAAAGCCATGACACAAGATGAACTACTGCAGCTAATTGACCGTGCCGCCGCCGAAGGGTGGACAGAACTGGACTTGCGCGACCAGGAATTGACGGAACTGCCGCCGGAGATTGGCAGGCTGACCAACCTGCGAATTTTGCGCCTGGGAAGTACGAATTGGCCCTTCTCACCAGGTAACCAGTTGGCCGAGCTTCCCCCTGAAATCGGCCAACTCACCAATTTGACATATCTTGACCTGAGCGGCAACCAACTGACGGCCGTTCCCCCTGAAATTTGGGAATTGCCCAATTTGACAGGGTTGGGAT
>CAZRIB010000481.1:0-3170 GCA_964600035.1 uncultured Ardenticatenaceae bacterium
CCACTCGACTTTGCCGCCATCACCACACAACTGCAAACCAACGGCCAGGAACTCGTCTACACCCCCATTGGCTTTCATACCGGCATTGGCGGCAGATGGGACGGACTCGTCAACTACATGACCACCCTCGACGCAGCCGGTATCCCCTTCTTCCTGAAAACAGCCGATAACGCCGAACCCCTCTACATTGCCCAACAGCTCATGAAACAAAGCGGCGTGCCCCACACACTTGTCTTTCGGCGGGCAGCCGGCGGCGATGCCTACAACGTGCCGCCCTATGACCTGCCCCCCGAACAAGCGGCAGAAATCCACTGGCAAAATCACGTTGTCGATTTTCCACCAGAACTAGACCCCGCTCTTGTCTGGTTTGAAACCATCAACGAACCGGACAAAAATCAGGCAGAATGGCTGGCGCAGTTTGCCTACCACACCGCCCAGTTAGCCCTGCGTGACGGTTACAAATGGGCCGCTTTTGGCTGGGCATCCGGCGAGCCTGAACCGGAAGATTGGGAAACGCCCGCCATGCTGGACTTTTTGCGTCTGGCGGGGGAGCATCCAGACCAGATTGCCATTGCCCTGCACGAATACAGCTATCTGGTGGATGACATTGGCCACGAATATCCGTACAAAATCGGCCGTTTTCAGGAACTGCTGCGCATTTGCGACAAATACGGCATTCCCCGCCCAACCATCCTCATTACAGAATGGGGCTGGACATATGAAGATGTGCCGCCCCCGGAACAAGCCTTGCAAGATATAGAGTGGGCTTCCCGGTTATACGGCTACTACCCAGAGGTGAAAGGAGCGGCTGTCTGGTTTTTAGGTGAGGGGAATTTTCAGGGCATTGCAGAAAAAACCCAGCAGCTTATTCTCCCCTTGCGCGATTTTGCCTTGCAGCATTATTTTGTTCGGCCAGCCAGCCGCCCTGTACCGGTTGTGCCGGAGCTGTTTCGACCGTGAGAGGGTTGGAGATTGGTAATTGGTAATTGGTAATTGGTAATTGGGTGATTGGAGATTGGAGATTGAGCTGGTCGCGAGCAATTTTGCATTTGGATATGGACGCATTTTATGTCAATGTCCACATTCTGGATCACCCGGAGGATGCCGGTTTGCCGTTGGCTATTGGCGGCAGACCTGGTCAGCGGGGGGTGGTGGCTTCTGCCAGTTATGAGGCCAGAGCCAAAGGTGTCCGTTCTGCCATGCCGATGAGTACGGCCGTTCGTTTATGCCCTGCGCTAAAAATTGCCCCCGCCAATTGGCCGCGCATTCAGGAATGTTCACGGCAAATTATGGCAATATTGGCCGAGTACGGGCCAGTGGAAAAGATGAGCGTCGATGAAGCGTATGTAGACCTGAGTGAGCAGCCAGACCCGGTAAACATGGCCGCACAAATAAAAACGGCCGTAAAAACCCAAACCCAACTTCCCTGCTCTGTGGGGCTGGCAACCAGCAAACTTGTTGCCAAAGTCGCCTCCGACCACGACAAGCCGGAAGGCTTTACAGTTGTCTATCCGGGCGAAGAAGCCGCATTTTTAGCCCCCCTGCCCGTCCGTGCCCTGCACGGCATTGGGCCACGCACGGCCGAAAAATTAGCAGCATTGGGCATCCATACCTGCACAGACCTGGCCAAAGCCGATCCCCTGCTCCTGAAGCGTCATTTTGGCAAACATGGGCCATCTATGGTTGAGCGTGCCCAAGGCATTGACCCCCGCTCTGTCAAGCCCCACAGGGGGCCAGCCAAAAGCATCAGCCAGGAATGGACATTTAGCAAAGATGTCAATGAGCCGGAAATTTTGCTTGCCCAGTTGGAAAAAATGTCGGCACGTGTGGCGCAGTCACTGCAAAAGCGGGAACTGGTTGCCCACACAGTTTGGGTCAAGTTTCGCTGGGCAGATTTTACGACATTTACCCGGCAAAAAAGTCTTGAAGTGGGCATTGATCAGGCAGAAGATATTTTTCGGGTGGCGCGGACTGTCTGGCAGGCAAATTGGCCGCCGGGGCAGCCGATGAGGCTGTTGGGCGTGGGGGTGAGTCATCTGGAAAAACCGGCGGGGCGGCAGTTGGGTTTTGATTTTTAGGGTGGCCGACTGCTTTAATCTTTAATCCTCAATCTTCAATCCTCAATCTTTGCTTTCTGGCAGGACGTAACGGCCGTTCCCGGAACCATCACACTGCAAGGAATAATGAAGCACATCCGCCGCATCCCAAACAAGCGTAAATGCCCATTTAGCCGCATCCGCCGGGCAATCAGCCTCCGGCACAACCAGTTCCCCATTGGCCGCCGGTGCTGCCAATGAACCATCCGGGGCAACATCCACCAGCCATACACCAAAAACCATCTCTCCGCTTTCTGTTTCGGCCACATCAAGAAACGGATTCACCTGCCGCAAAAAGAGAATTGTCTGCCCGTTTGGCGACCACGCCGCCGGGCGGGGCTGGTTGACGTTGACCGTGACAGTTTGCACCGCGCCCGCTTTGTTGGCAAGCCGGTATTCGCCAATGCCTGCCTGTTGTTTGTAATACAGCAGAAAACGGCCGTCTGGCGACCAGCGCAAATAAGCCAGATGGCAGTCGGGAGCAGCACAGCTATCAACGGCCGTACCGTTGAGGAAAAGCGTGTTGTTCTGAATGTAGGCTTCTGGTATGGGGGTGGGTGTGGAAGTGGGAGTGGGGGTGGAAACGGCCGTTTGTTGGCAGCCAGCCAAAAACACCCAAAACAGGGCAGCAAACACGGAACATCTCACCTTCACAAGCATTACAGAGATGGGTAAGTCAGGAGCAAATTTTCAATCACCAGCCGGGTGTTGCCATTGTTTGCCAACTGCCACAGCGCCAAATCTGTCTGTTTGAGGCTGGCAAAAATATCTCGCCGGTCCCAATTTTTAGCCAGTTTCCCCAGATTCTCTTGCTCATCAATGTTGGTAATGGTGAGCGAATGGCCGTTGGCCTGTGCCAGCAAAGTAAGATCGCGCCACCAGCTTAGCCAGGTGCGGAGCATGTCGGGCAGGTCTTCCGCCTTGCGAGATAATTTGTCGGCCAGTTTGAACCGTTCGACGCGGCTGCCTTTCACGGCCGTATACAAGGCATCCAGTTGATTTTGCCGTTCTGCCAGCATGGATTCGTCCTCATGCGCCGTTATTGCCCAGCCTAAACGGCCGTCTGCCAGATGT
>CAZRIB010000482.1:0-3141 GCA_964600035.1 uncultured Ardenticatenaceae bacterium
AACTGCCGGGTGAGGGTTTGCCCGTCGGCAGAGGTGACACTGCCCGTACCGATGATGACAGACCCACCACTGGTGACTGTATAGGTGGTACTGCTGTTGGTGGGGCCAGCGATTTGCTGGTCGTTCCATTTGTAGATGTAACGGCCGTTTCCCCCACGCGCATTCATGTAAATCTGCTGCGTCCACCCTGACCCGGACGTATTGCACTTAATTGTGCCCGGCAGCGCCCACAAATCCAGCTCCAACGGGCCAGCACTGGCAGACGTGGTTGTCGTGGTCGTGGTGGTATTGTGTACCGGCAGCGAATTCCGGTCGCCATCCCACAAGACCCGTTCGCCAAAAATGTAGCCGGTAACACCGCTGGCATTGCGCACATACAGCCATGTGCCGGAGCTGGACCGTGCCAATATCACAATCGGATCGTCGATGCGAACGAGAGCCAGTTCGGTGGCGCTGCTGCTGGGTGCGGCGTAAATGGAAGACGGCTCGGTTACAGTTGCCAGATATTCCGGGAAGGGGGAGGCGGCTTCGTTTGTGGGCAGTGGTGTGGGGGTGAATGTTGCCGTTGCGGTGGGGGTGTCTGTGGGTACGGCCGTTGCCGTTGCGGTGGGTGCGGTTGTGGCTGTAGCTGTGGGTAAAGGCGTGGCGGATGGTGTGGGTACGGCCGTATCCGTTGGCACAATCACAGCCAGCACATCCGGCGTTGTCACCGGTTCCTCATTTTGCCCGCGAAACGCAAAAATGAGGATGGCAGAGACGAGAACAATGGCCGCCACGCCGCCAATGGCTAACAAAATCTGCCTCTGGCGCTTTTGCTGCACCGCAAAAATAGCCACCTGCTCTTCCAGATTTTCCCTGTCAGGAAAACCGGGGTTATCAGCTTGAATGGTGCGCCATAAAGCCAGCGCCTCATCGGGACGCCCCTCAGCCAGGGCGGTTTGTGCTTTTTTGTAACGCTCATTGCTAATGCCATCCCAGGCACGCCGCACCACTTGCAGGCGGTCGATATATTCAATGTCGCCTGCGGCTGTTTGTAAGTCGTTCCAGAGTTGTAACGCACCGTTGTAATCGCTGTCTCTCAGCTTTGTCAGGGCTTCTTCGTACAAATCATCCAGATGTGCCATGCGCTCTTGCCGCTGTTTGCCGCTTTCGATGGCTTGTATGATGGCATTGGCTGATTCCGGGTTGGGTGTGTATTCCCGCATTAGCCTGGCATAAATTTCTGCTTGGTCGAAACGGCCGTTGGCGATATGCTGCTCTGCCATCTGCTGAATGGCGGTGAGGGCCTGGTGGCGTAGTACGGCCGTTTGCTCCGGTTGGTAATCGGCATCCCGCCGCTGTAATTCTGCCAACCGTGCCAGGCAAGCGGCATAATCACCAGAAGCATAAGCCACATCTGCCGCCTGGAATAAACCGGCCATGCGGCTGAGGTGACGTGCCGCCGACTCATCATCCTGGGCGTAAATGCGCTGCAGCTGGCGCAGGGCATTGGCCATTTCTGCCGCACTTTGAAAGCGATCATCTGGATTTTTAGCCAGGGCTTTTTTAACAATGTCCAACAAGCCGGGGGGTGTTGCCGCATCCAGGTTATCTGCCAGGGGGATTTGCCGGTTGACGTGGCTGTGCATAATTTCATAAGTAGAATCACCGGTAAAGGGTGGTGCGCCGCTGAGCAGTTCGTACAATACAATGCCCAATGAGTAAATATCGGTACGGTGATCAATTCCCCGGCCTTGCACCAGCTCTGGCGACATATAGGCAACAGTGCCCATGGCGGCCCCGGTTGACGTGTGGGTGCTGCCGCCAATCATTTTGGCAACACCAAAGTCCATTAAGATGGGTTCGCCTAGCAGGTCGATGAGGATATTGGCGGGTTTAATGTCGCGGTGGATGAGTCGGGTTTGGTGGGCATAATCGACGGCATCGCAAATGGTTGCCATCATGCGGATAATTTCCGGGTAGGGCAGACGGGATTTTGTTTTATTGAGTTCTCTTAATTTTTCAGCCAGGGTTTCGCCGGCAATGTATTCCATGACCATGTAATACACGCCTTTTTCCTGGTTAAAGTCGAATACTTTGGTGATGTGGGCGTGGCGCAGGCGGGCAACGGAGGCGGCTTCTTGTTCAAACCGTTGGAGAAATTCCGGGTTGTCAGTGAGGTGGGGATGGATGATTTTGATGGCGACATCGCGCTTGAGGTTGAGGTCTGTGGCCTGATAAACGGTGGACATACCGCCACGACCAAGCAGCGCTGTGATTTTGTAACGGCCGCTTATTGTGCGGCCTATCCAGGACGGACCCACGTCCATATTTTTCTCCTTTGGTTGTTTCGTGGATGATTATAGCATAATAGACAGATTGGCGATTAGAGATTGGAGATTGGCGATGGGGTTTAGAAAACGGCCGTATTTTCATTTTCACCAGCTTGGACTGCGGGCAAACCCGTTTGGGGCGTTGGTGGCTGAGGAGTGGGCAGATGTGGCTGTGCTGCCGCCTGTTTTGCAATCTGTGCTGGCGCGGGGGTTTGACCATTTGCAGCTTTTGGGGCCAAAGGGGGTGGGTAAGACGACGACGCTGCATAAGTTGATGGCGCTGTGGTTGGATAACGGCCGTTCCGCCGCGTATGAGTATATCCCGGAAGGGCAAACGGTTTATTTTGGCTCTTTGGCGGGGTTGGATGCTTATTTTTTGGATGAAATGCAGCGACTGCGCTGGTTGGAGCGGCGGCGTTTGCTGAGGGAGGTGGCGCAAAGCGGCTGTCAGTTGGTGTGTGCCAGTCATGTGGATTTGACGCGCTGGTTTGAGGGGTTTGGGTTGGCTGTGACGACTGTTTGGCTGGAAACGGCCGTAACCCGTGATTTGTATGCGGCTGTTTTAACAAGCCGGTTGGCGGCGTTTGCTTTGCCGGAGGGGGTAGTGGCGGGGGAAACGGCCGTTTCTTTTGCGCCATCCGCCATCAACTGGCTGCATACAACCTTTGGTGCAGACCTGCGCCAGGCGGAATACTTCCTCTATGACTTCTTTCAGACACTCAACGCACCACAAGCCATTACAGGCAAAATGTTGGCCGATTTCCAGCAGACATAAGAAAGTGTATAAAAACGGATTTTTCTATTAAATGTAGTGATACCCTTTGCGCTC
>CAZRIB010000483.1:0-3125 GCA_964600035.1 uncultured Ardenticatenaceae bacterium
TGTTGGATACCAACGGCAGCCCCATTGCCGATTACTTTGCCATCCCTGGCTTAAAAAGTGAGTAGTTCCTGTGTCCAATAATCCGTGACTTCACTGAAAAAAGGTTGATTTCACCGCAGAGGCGCAGAGAACACCAAGATTTTTTCTCTGGTAACTTCAAATTCTCCGCGCCCTTTGCGACTCAGCAGTTGCTTTTTTCAGAAGACGCATCCGTATTTTAGCTGCCCGCCAGTTTTGAATGGGAAGCGGATACCCCCTGATTAACCATTTACAACACACCCCCTCTCACCGCTATAATAATCACCATGAATTACCACAAACAGAAGCACCCCTCTCCAAAATGGCGCAAAATGAAAGCAAGCTGGCGCGACACCATGCTGCTTCTGCGGGAATTTGGTTGGCCGCTCTTCTTTTTTCTGCTTGCCATGATTGGGGGCGGCTACCTGTTCCATTCCCTCTCTCAACTGGCGGGGGAACCCACCCACAGCGTGACAGAAGCTGTTTATTTAGTCCTGACTCTCACATTTTTACAGCCTTCAGGCGACTTTCCCCATGTCTGGTATCTACAACTTTTTTACTTCGCCATGCCGGTCATTGGGCTTTCTATTTTGGCACAAGGGTTAACTGATTTTGGCGTGTTGTTTTTTAACCGGCGCGCCAGAGGAAAGGAGTGGCAAATGGCCGTAGCGTCTGTTTTTCAAAACCATGTGGTGTTGGTTGGTCTGGGGCATTTAGGCTACCGCGTAATGAAGGCGTTGGATGATTTGCATCAGGACATTGTGATCATTGAACTGAATCCAGAAGCAGAATTGTTGGCACACGCAGAGGCGCATAACATTCCCGTGCTGGCAGATAACGCCAAACGGCCGCAAGTGCTGCAAGCCGCCAACGTTGCCAGGGCACGCACAATCATTGTCTGCACACAAGATGACAGCCTGAATTTGCAAATTGCCTTTTTGGCCCGAAAAATGAACCCGACGATTCGGGTGGTTTTGCGTATTTTTGACGATGAATTTGCCACCATGGTGGAGGAGCAGTTTGGGTTTGTGGCGCTTAGTGCCACAAGCATGGCCGCACCGAAATTTGCAGCAGCGGCGGCTGGCATGGATGTAACACGGCCGTTAACCATTGAAGGCCAATCGTTCAGCCTGGCACGTTTCGACATCCATCCGGAATCCGAATTGATTGGCATGACCATTGCCGACGTGGAACAAACATTTGATGTCAGCGTGGTGCTGCTCCGCCACGACCATACCTCTGACTACCATCCGGTAGGCGACAAGGTACTGCATGGCGATGAAGTGTTGGCTGTTCTGGGCGGCCCCAATGAAATTAACAGGCTGGCGGCTGCGAATAACGGATAAGAACAGCGTGTCAGCTTATTTGCTAACATGCTGACTGGCTAAAAAATGCCTACTTGTCCAAAATCAACCGCACGGACCGGTCGAAAGTAAAGTAATTCCACACCCAGTTGATAAACACAGTCAGCCGGTTTCTGAACCCAAGCAATGTCATTAAGTGCAAGGCCAACCACGCCAGCCACGCCAGATACCCCGATATTTCAATTTTGTTGTATATCCAGGCCACAGCCCGGCGGCGGCCAATGGTTGCCATCATTCCCCGGTCTTGGTAGGTAAAAGAAGTCAACGGCCGTTTCTCCAAATCCGCCAAAATATTCGCGGCGGCAAGCCGCCCTTGCTGCTGCGCCACCGGAATCAGCATCGGATACGGCCGTCCATCCGGCCCTTCCAAATAAGTCATATCACCCACAGCAAAAACACCGGACAGCCCTTTTACCTCAGTCGTTGGCTCAATGGGCACACGGCCACCAGCCGCCAGCGGTACGCCCAACATGTCCGCCAATGGGGGGCCTTTCACGCCCGCAGACCACACCAGTGTGCGGGTAGGAATCACTGTACCATCTCCCAAAACAACCCGTTCTGCCTCCACCTGCTGCACAGGATTGCCCAACACCACTTCTACTCCTAATGAGGCAAGCTGATCGGCGGCATCTTTTTGTAATTTGGGCGGATATGGGGCCAATAAATTGGGCTGCATCTCCACCAAAACAACGCGGGTATGCAAGGAACGGCCGTTATATTCACGCTCCAGCACATGGTTATACAGCTCATACACCGCCCCTGCCGTTTCCAGGCCAGTGGGGCCGCCGCCAACGACAACAATCGTCGTGAACGCCTGCCGCAAAGCGTCATCCTCTGTCCAGGCGGCGGCTTCAAACATACGCAAAATGTGGTTACGCAGCGTTACTGAATCATGCAGGGTGCGCAGGTCAAAAGCGTGGCGGCGAAAATCGTCCATGCCAAAGTAATTTGGCGTACTGCCTGCCGCCAACAGCAGGTAATCGTAATGTTCTTCGCGATGGTCATCGCCTACTTTTACGGTAATAGAGTGCTGCTGCGTGTTTACGGCCGTTACCTCCCCCATCAGGATTCGAATATTTTTCTGCCCGCGAAAGATGGAACGAATAGGATACGCAATTTCACTGGGGTCTAACGCACACGTCGCCACCTGGTACAACAACGGGGTAAACGTGTGAAAATTATTCCGATCAATCAACGTCACATCAACCGGTTTGCCTGCCAAAGCACGGGCGGCAAACAATCCGCCAAAGCCCGCGCCAATAATAAGCACCTTTGGTCTGGTCATCATGGTTTCTCCTTCGAAAATTATGAATTATGAAATATGAAGCAACTCCTGCCACTTGCCACCTGCCACTTGCCACCTGCTCCATTTTCATTCATGGTGCTGCGCACATGCGCTTGCCATTATTTGAATGTGGTGTCTTGTCACAGCTAATCTGATAAACACGAGATTGGTTTAATCTTGGAGATTGAACCAATCTGCCTCCTCACTTCAGGTGTGACAAGACAGTGGCTATTCGATTCGTTAAAAAGTGAAGGTTGCAGCGAGTATTTGTGAATTTTTTCACATTATAAATCAAAAAGACTGTCCATGCCTGTTTTCTCATCTTTTTCACATGGGGAAATACACCGGCGGCTTGCGCCAGCTTTAACGTTTAATCTTTGGGTGATTGGCTTATTGGTCGTGAAGGGAGAGGAGCCAGCAGATACGGCCGTCATCGGCCCAATTGATGCGGGTAACGG
>CAZRIB010000484.1:0-3119 GCA_964600035.1 uncultured Ardenticatenaceae bacterium
TACGACCGTTGGATGTGGCATAAAATGGTTCCTGGATTGGCTGAGCAATTTCAGGTCATCGTTTTTGACAACCGGGGGGTGGGGGAGACAGAAATTCCGCCTGGGCCATATTCTGCGGGGCTTTTGGCCGCAGATACGGCCGCTTTGATGCAGGCGCTCGGCATTGAAAAGGCAGCCATTATGGGGCATTCCATGGGAGGCTTTGTGGCGCAGGCGCTGGCAATTGAACACCCGGAGCGGGTAGATAGGCTGATTTTGTCGGCGACGAATTTTGGCGGGCCAAACCATGTGCGCATCACCCAGGAGGCGTTGGTGGTGTTGATGGATACCACAGGTGACCCGATTGAACGGTTGAAGCGGGGCATGGCTGTCAGCACGGCGCCGGGGTTTGTGGAGGCGCATCCGGAGGTGGTGGCAGAGTGGCTGGCGTACCGGACGGCGCATCCCATTGATCCGGCGGGGTATCAGGCGCAGTTGGCGGTGGGGCTGGGCTTGATGGCGAAGGAGGCGTGTTTTGAGGAGAAGTTAACGGCCGTTTCCCAGCCCACGCTCATTTTGCACGGAGAGAATGATAAAGTTGTGCCGCCGGAGAATGCTGCGCTTTTAGCGAAACAGATTCCCAACAGCCAGGTGGTCATCATGCCGGGAGTAGGCCATTTTTACCCGTTTGAAGCCCCGGAAACGGCCGTTGCCATTGTGACTGACTTTTTGAATACCTGACGGATAAAATAGCCAAAAAATCTGCGTTTATCCGCGTCAATCTGTGGCTAGATCATCGGATTTTGGATTTACTGAATCTTTCATACCGCCCCGCCTGAGGTGCAAAAGCCGCAGCCAGCCATCCAGCGAATACAGCCTCTTGGTAAACCATGTCCCCACAATGCCATAGGGGAAAACCATCACACTGACAATAAAGATAACCCCTAAAATCAACGGCCACCTATCCCCGATATTTATTGTCAATGCACCAATCGTTAGCACACTGTCCCGCAGAAATTGCTCTGTCAGCCGCAGGGCAAATGCGCCAATAACGGGGCCGGCAAACGTGCCCATGCCCCCCACAATGGTCATAAGCAGCGGGTTCATGGTGAAATCCAGCCCCAGCACATTGGGGCTGGCCCCTTTTAAGGCAATGCCGCGCATGACACCGGCCATCGTTGCCATCACCCCGGCCAGCACAATGGCGATTAATTTGAAACGAAACGTGTTGAACCCCAACATTTGTGCCCGATCTTCGTTTTCCCGCAGGGCAACCAACACCTTGCCGGTGGGCGAGTTCATGAGTTGACGAACCAGCAAGAAGGCGGCCACAAAGATAAATAAAGCGAGGTAGTAAAAGAAGAACCTATTTTTGGTCATGTTTAGCCAATCTGGCACGGAGAAGGTGAAGCCGTCTTCTGCGCCGGTCAGGTTGACCATGATGCGGTTTCCGGCCAGCAGGAAGAACAGTTCGGCAAAGGCCAATGTGAACAGGGCAAAATATAACCCTTTGATGCGCAGTCCAACGAAGCCTTTGATGAGGGCAATGACGACACCCAGGGCGAGTGTGGCGATGAGTGCCAGCCACCAGGGCCATGCCAGATGGAGCATGAACAGGCCGATGGCGTATGCGCCTGTGCCGAAAAAGGCGGCGTGCCCAAAGGAAACGATGCCGGTGAAGCCAAACATGAGGTTATAACTGACGGCCAGAATGGCCAGAATGAAGACGTCGATGAAGATGGATTCCCAAAAGAAGGCTTTGCCGCGTGAGCAGACGGAGGACTCTGTTTGCCAGGCGATGATGAAGGGGATGATGATGAGGCCAAGCAGGGCAAGAAGATACCAGTTTGGCTTGGGGCGTTTTGTGGGGTTGGTTTTGGCTGTGGCGGCGAGTACGGCCGTTCCCACAACCGCCAGGCCAAATTCTACAAACAGAATGCGGGAAACGGCCGTTATCCCTTTCGCGCAGTACACCGATTCCGCCGCACTGTGCCACGCGGCCAGTCCTGTCAGCCCGCTTTCTGCCTCACCGGTAACCACAGCCACCACATAGGGGATAAGCACAAACAACACAATCACCCACACAGGAGTGAAGTGAGAACTGCGCCAGATTTGGGATTTCGTTGTTTGCATTTGTTATTCCCTCCCAAACAGTCCGGTTGGCCGCACCAGCAGCACAATGACCATGAACACCAACGCAGATACGCTGGCTAAAATAGGTGTGTTGAAGTATTGCAAGGAAATTTGTTCGGCCGTTGCCCGTGTTAATCCCACCAGAATGGCGGCAATAGCCGTTCCTTCAAAGCTGCTCATGCCGCCGATGACAATGACGATGATGGCGGTTAGCAAAAATTGCGTGCCCATTGCCGGGTAAGCTCCCAGGAATGGGGCAGCGGTCATGCCGCCAATGGCAGCCACCACTGTGCCCAGAATAAAAACCAGTGTGAATACACGGCGGACATTGATGCCCAGTGCTTCAACCATCTCGCTGTCTTGCACACCGGCGCGAATGATGATGCCCAACCGGGTTTTTTGCAGCAGCAAGGAAACGGAAATCATGATGACGAGGCCAACGGCAATGATGAAGACCCGGTATGTTTCAAATTGGCCGCCGAAAATGGCAAAGGTGCTGTTTAGGGCAGGGGGTGGTTCAATGGGTATCAGTCCGGCGGGGCCGTAAATTTCGCGCACGAGTTCTTCAATGGCGGAGGCCAGCCCCAAGGTGAGAACGATTTGGAAGATGGGACGGCTGTATAACGGCCGTAACAACACCACTTCCACCACACCCCCCACAAACACGCCAGCCAAAACAGCCGCCACCATTGCTGCCCCAAACCGCGCTGTAATAGGAATACTTTCTGGCAGTGCCCCATACACCGCAAAGCCAGCATACGCCCCAATCATAAAAAATGAGCCTTGTGCCAGATTTAGAACATCCAACAGGCCAAAAACAATAGACATGCCGGCTGCCACCAAAAAGAACAACATGCCCTGGTACAAACCGGAAAGCAGCACAACGGCAACTGTGCCGGTTTGAAAAAAGAGAAAGTTCACGATAAGCAGCCCCAGCACAAAAAGCGCTGAAATCATCAAGGAGTAGCGTAACTCGCCTGTTTTGAGAGAGGGTGTTGTTGTCATTT
>CAZRIB010000485.1:0-3116 GCA_964600035.1 uncultured Ardenticatenaceae bacterium
CAGTGGCAACGGCCGTTTTCTATTTTGGCCGCCGTCGTTACGAATCCGGCAGCGCGCTAAACGTCAACGTTTAGACACGGCAGTCGTTCAGGTTATCTGCTTCTTTTTTACCGAACGATGGACAAGTCACGATCACATATTGGGGTCTCAGTTACTGAATGATACCATATTGATTCTATGGTTGTTTGGCCTTCATTTTCTTTCGTGACTAATATACATCCCCGTTCTGCTTCATCAAATCCTAATATACCAACACATTCAAACAAGACTTGGTTTTCGTTAAATTTCTCGACTTCCCAATCTCCATCTTCCCAATCTTGAAAAACAGGTATGGGATCGAGATTTTCATCAAAAAAGTCAATCACATCCTCAAATGGATCAGTGACTTGATAACGAACAGCCTCGTATGATTCTAATTCAGATTTTTCACCAGTGGGATAAGTTATGGGGATACATTGAGCATTTTTTGGCACACCACTGCAAGCACTCAGGCCGCCACTGATTACCAAACTAATAAGAAATAACAAGAGTGATTTGATTAAAGTCAGTGTGCGCTGGATTGCTCTCATAATTAATGACGTGACACCGGGAAAGTTGACATGTGAATGCCTTAGATTCAGCAAACAATTGGATCAGAGGTATTCATGACACTCATTTCAACTTATCGAGTTTTGGATTTTGAAATACCAGTCAATTCGGCCAATAAAATCCCCAATGCAACGACCAAACTGCCACAAATTGCTTCACCAAACCCTTCAAGCATCCAAGAAACAACAAAAACCACAAAAAGCAATAAAATGCCTGATATTGTTTTCATGTACAAACCTCAAGATGCCAATGATGTACAAAGAGACAAGTTGCCATAAACCCGCTTCAGGAATGACCTTTCCAGAGATTGTCTTTTACCCACAAAATAAATCCCATGAAGCCTGTAATCATGAATACCACTGCGCTAAACTTCAAGAAACCTTGGTCCTGGATAACTATATTCAAAAGGCCACATGCAGCGAGAATCAAAACAACCCAAGTAGGCAGCTTCACAACCATAATTCACCTTTTTCCTTGAGTAAGCCAAAAAGGAATGACAGGACACTCTTTATAATTACCCCCCCTTTTGTGGTTTGCACAATTCCCGATTGTCGCCTACCCGGCGGGTGATTTGAGCATCATCCAGATGTTCCAGCAGAGCGATGGCGTACTTTCGGCTGGTGCCTAGCAAATCGCGTGTTTGGGCTGCGTTGATTGTGCCATGTTCTTGCAGATATTGGATAATTTTTTGCGTGAGGGTGTTGTATTCTCTTTGATGGTAAACCACATCGGCAGATAACGGCCGTAATTCCCCCAAATCCACCAACGCAAAATAGACATCCTCCCCAATTTTAGCCTTCACATCCTTTACGCTGGGCGAATTGACCCCTGCCCGAGCCATTTCATTATCAAGCTGGCTGATGACTTTTTGTTGAGCAGGGGAAAAAGTGATGGTGTGGCCTGCCTTATGCAGCAGCGTTCCGGCTTCTGCCAGCCTGCCCGCTTCCACCGCCTCGCGCACCAGTTCGTTAAACAGTGCCGCAGGCAGCTTCAAACGGCTGCGTACCTCTTCTCTGGAGATGCCAAGACGCAGAGGGTTGGCTTTGTTGAAATCCGCAACCAACGTATATAAAGCATCCTGCCATTTTTGCCAGGTGGCGCGTGTGGTGACCGTTTTGCCTGTTTCAATGATGCTTTTGTCGGCCAGAAGCTGCTGTAGGGCGGTAACGGCCGTATCCTCAGCCAACCCCGCTTGTTTCAACAACGCCTGCCGCGAAACCGGTTCAATGCGAGACAGCGTTTGCAGCAGCAGCTCCTCCGGCGTGCCTTGTGCCAATGTCTCCAACCGTGCCACAACCTCTGGCCGGAATCGTTTGTGCCGCCGTCCCGGATTGGCATCCAACACATGCCCGCCGCCTATGGTGGCGCCGGGTGAAACTTGCCGCAAAATAAACCGATCGCCGCGCAGCACGGCAACAGGTTCACGTGTTGCCAATTGCAGCCAGCCACTTTGCCCCGGTTCAATGACCTTGCTGCCAATGACGCGCGTGCGGGCAATTACTTCACTGGCCCCAACAAACAGCTTGACTTCCTGGTTATGCTTGAGCGGTTTGCTGGCATCAGGTAAGTGGCGATATACCGCATCAAATAAAATGGTGGGGTGGAGTTGGTCTGGCAGGCAGATGACCTGTCCCCGGTGAATGTCGCTCTTGTCTACCCCGGTCAGATTGATGGCAATGCGGCTGCCGGGACGGGCAATTTCCAGTTTGTGCTTGTGGGATTGCAGGCCGCGTATGCGGGCCTTCAGGCCAGATGGCTGAATACTGACTTGATCGCCGATGTGGAAACGGCCGTCGAGCAGCGTACCCGTCACAATCGTTCCAAAGCCAGAAAGAGAAAACACCCTGTCCACCGGCAAACGGGGCCGCCCCTTGTCTTCTCTGGGGGGGACCTGCTGCAGCCTTTCCCACAAAAGGTTTCGCAGTTGGTCAATGCCAGCGCCACTTTTAGCAGAAACAGGCACAATGGGCGCATGTTCCAGCACAGTCCCCGCCAGCACTTCCGCTAAATCTAGCTGAACCAGCTCCAGCCATTCCGGGTCATCAATCAAATCAGCTTTTGTGAGCGCCACAACGCCATCTTTCACAGCCAGCAAATCCAGAATGGCAAGATGTTCCCTTGTTTGGGGCATTACACCTTCATCGGCGGCCACAACAAAAAGCGCCAAGTCAATCCCGCCCACACCAGCCAACATATTTTCAATAAAATCGCGGTGTCCCGGCACATCCACAACCCCGACCTCATGCTGCTCCGGCCCAAGCTTAAGCCAGGCAAAACCCAGGTCTATCGTCATTTCGCGGGCTTTTTCTTCAGCAAGCCGGTCAGGGTCAATGCCTGTCAGCGCTTGCACAAGGGTAGATTTTCCGTGATCAACGTGTCCGGCCGTGCCAATTACGTACATTGGGTTATCAATTAATTGGTTATTCGTTAAAGGTTAATAGTGGTAAATAAGGAACGAGAATGAAATAATCTGCAAAACTGAGATTGGAGATTAGAGATTGGAGACCGGTGTAATCTCTAATCTCCAG
>CAZRIB010000486.1:0-3114 GCA_964600035.1 uncultured Ardenticatenaceae bacterium
GCCCCCAGCTTTACTTGCAGGCTGGCCGCATTTATCCGGGCATTGACGTTTTTTCCCTTAACTATCCGTTTTTGCTGGAAATGTTATTTATGTTGGGCATGGCCTTGCGCAGCGATGCCGTCGCCCAGCTCATCCACTTTTTGTTTGCTATCCTTCTGGCTGCGGCCGTTTACCAGATTGCTGTGCGTTTTGTGAAAGTGCGGCAAGGGTGGACGGCCGTTTTACTGCTGCTTTCTACGCCAATGGTCATGCAGTTAGCCGCCTGGCCTTACAACGACCTTGCCCTGGCCTTTTTCACGTTGATGGCATTTACTGCTTATTTCCACTGGCGTGAAACGGGAAACGGCCGTTGGCTCATCCTCAGCGGTCTTTTTGCCGGCCTCACCATGAGCCTGAAATATACCAGCTTCCTTGTACCCCTGTTTCTGGCACTGGCCGCTGCCTGGCAGCTGCGCACCAAACCGCAGGCTGTTCTGCGTGCCTGGCTGCAATTTGCCCTGCCTGCGCTGGCCGTCTCCATCATTTGGTACATTAAAAACTGGGTGTTTACCGGCAACCCCGTTTACCCCTTTGTGTTTGGCGGGGCATTGTGGAGCGACTTTCGCACCCTGACCCACAGCGACCCGGGCAGCGGGCTGGGCTGGAATCTGCTCAATTTGCTGCGCATTCCCTACGACCTGACGCTGGGCATCCGCGACATTAGCGGTGATGGCCCCATTGGCCCCATGTATCTGGCTTTTTTGCCGCTGCTGCTCTTTTACCTGCTTGGCAGGCAGTTTCGTCGTGCGCCGGAGGCGGTGCGGCTGCTGCTGGCCTTTTTTGGTTTAGAGATGGCCTTCTGGACGCTGGGCGTGATTAATTCCCGATATTTGTACCAGGGGCGGCTGCTTTTGCCTGCGCTGGCGGCACTTTGCCCGGTGCTGGCCTGGGTTTGGGCAGATTTGCGCCAATGGGATCATCCGCAATTTTCGCTGCATGACTTTTTGCGGCTGCTGCTGGCGGCGGTGCTGCTGCTGGGATTGATTGCCCAGTTAGGGGCATGGTGGCAGGCTAATCCGCTGCCGTATGTGGCTGGTACGCAGTCGCGGGAAGCATATTGGCGGGCGCAGTTGGGGGCGTTGGCGGCGGCTTCTTTGGAAATGGGGGAGTATGTGCCGGAAACGGCCGTTATCCAATTCTTCTATGAGCCGCGCACCTACCTGTGTGGAGAATTGGCCTGCCGGGGTGACCACATTTTGGACAAATACGCCGTACTGGAGCATGAATACCACCAGGCCGATGCGATGGCGGCGGCGCTGGCGGACGAAGGCGTGACGCACATTTTGCTGTTTCAGACGGGGCTGGAATTTTTGCAGAATGATGATGTGCACTGGATTTTGCCGGTGGATACGGCCGTATACGATGACTTTTTTCATAACCATACCCGCCTGGTACACAATTGGCATGACGCCTATCTGTTGTATGAATTGATTCCATGATGCGCAAAATGAACGGGATGATAAGGAAAACGGCCGTGCCCTGGTTGTGGCTGCTGTTGGCCATGGGGATAACGTCGCTGCCATACCTCATTGTTTACGCCACCACCCCGCCCGGACAAATTTTCACAGCCACGCTCATCAACCCGGATGATACCAGTGTCTATCTTTCTGCCATGCGGCAAGGCATGGAAGGAAAGTGGCTTTTCCACTTCCAATTTTCGCCTGAACTCATTACGCCAAAAGTGATGCATATGTCCTATATTTTGGCGGGGCATTTGGCGGCATGGCT
This sequence comes from uncultured Ardenticatenaceae bacterium, assembly GCA_964600035.1. Lineage (GTDB taxonomy): Bacteria > Chloroflexota > Anaerolineae > Promineifilales > Promineifilaceae > CAZRIB01. Next base: position 1,768 of record CAZRIB010000486.1, read on the forward strand.
GGGCGGGTCTTTGGTGATGTGGTTTCATTTCTGGCGGGCTGCTGCCGGTGTGGTGACACTGTTGGTGTTGTGGGGCTGGCTGGCGTTTGTTTTTCCAAATCAACGGCGCTGGCAGTTGTCGGCGTGGCTGCTGATTGTGTTTGGCAGTGGGGTTGGCTGGCTGGTAGCAATTGTGACAGGCAAGCCGCTGCACTTGATTCCTGATTTGGGTATTTCGGAGTGGGGCGTGGTGATGCCGCTGCTGGATACGCCCCATTTTGCGTTGGCGCCGGGGCTGCTAACGGCCGTTTTTTGGTATGTGGCAAAGGCGTGCAGATCGGGTAACGGCCGTTACTGGGGGCTGGCTGCTCTGGCTGGTTTTCTGCTAGGCTGGGTTTACCCTTATCTGGTTCCGGTTGCTGCTGTGGTAACGGCCGTTTACATTCTCATCCGAACCGGACAGCAGCGCCGCATAAATTGGTCAGAATGGGGAGGGGCACTGTTGCTTGCGGCCACTTTGCTGCCATTTGTCTTTTATTACGGTGTTTGGACCCGGCGGGATGCCAATTGGGCATCCACCCATGTAACCAACAACGTGATTCCATCCCCCACACCCTGGGCGATGCTGCTTGCTTTTGGGCTGGTGGGACTGTTGGCTTTGTATGGCGCGGTACTTTGGCTGCGACAAAAACGAGAGCCTTTTGTGTTGGTGTGGGCCGGGGTGCAATTCCTGCTGCTTTATTTTCCTGTGCCCTACGCCGGACGGTTTTTAATGGGACTGATTGTGCCGGTGGGCACATTGGCGGGGTATGGTCTGGAGGCGGGCTTGCTGCCCTGGCTTGCCGGACGGCTGAATACCCCATTTTGGCACAGCGTTTCAACAGAACCGTTGGCAACAGTGCGCCGTGTTTTGCTTATTTTGACTGTGCCCTCTACCCTGATGGTGGTGCTGTTTTTGTGTCAGGTGGCTTTTGTACGGGCAGATTATCCCTTGTTTTTACCCCAGGCAGACGAAACGGCCGTGCAGTGGCTGGCCGCGCATACCACCGCAGAGGATGTTGTGTTTGCCGCCTATCCGGTTGGCAATTATTTGCCGCGTGTTTCCCCCGCGCGGGTTTTTCTGGGGCAGCCCTTCGTTACAGTGGAGATGGACAAAAAATTGGCCTTGCAAGCGCAATTTTGGCAGCCAGAAACGTCTGAAGCATGGCGGCAGGCATTTTTGGCTGAATGGGGCATTACGTATGTGTATGTGGGCAGCTATGAACGGCCGTTACGACCACAAAACAGCCCCCTGCCCGGTGAATTAGTGTATACCAACGATGGAGTAGAAATTTATGCCATTCCGCAGCAATAAAGCACGCATGACGG
>CAZRIB010000487.1:0-3090 GCA_964600035.1 uncultured Ardenticatenaceae bacterium
CTTTAATCGTCAATCATTACTCATTAATTTTTTTCTATACAAGGAGTGAAAAATGAGCGAGCAGACAAAGTTTTTATTGGACGAGAGTAAGTTGCCAAAGGCGTGGTACAACATCAATGCCGATATGCCGGTGCCGCCGGAACCGGTGCTGCACCCGCAAACGTTGGAACCGGTCACACCGGACTTTCTGAGTGTGCTGTTTCCCATGCCGTTGATTATGCAGGAAGTGAGTACGGAGCGGTATATTGAAATTCCAGAGCCGGTGCAAGAGGTGTATAAGCTGTGGCGGCCAACGCCGTTTTTCCGGGCGCGGCGGTTGGAGAAGGCTTTGGATACGCCTGCTCATATTTATTACAAGTATGAAGGGGTTAGTCCGGTTGGCAGCCATAAACCGAATACGGCCGTTCCGCAAGCCTACTACAATAAAATTTCCGGCACAAAGGCATTGACAACGGAAACGGGTGCAGGTCAGTGGGGTTCTGCGCTGGCGATGGCCTGCAACTTCTTTGGTCTGGATTTGGAAGTGTACATGGTGAAGGTGAGCTATGGCTTGAAGCCGTATCGCCGCATGGTTATGGAGACGTATGGCGCAGAGGTGTTTGCCAGTCCAACAAACCGCACCGCTTACGGCCGTTCCGTGCTGGAAGCAGACCCCGAATCCCCCGGTTCACTGGGCATTGCCATTTCAGAAGCTGTCGAAGCGGCGGCCACATCCGGCGGCGCCAAAAAGTACAGTCTTGGGTCTGTGTTGAACCATGTGCTGCTGCACCAAACCGTGATTGGCGAAGAAGCCTTGCTGCAAATGGAAATGGCGGGTGAATATCCCGATGTCATTGTGGCCTGTACCGGAGGCGGTTCCAACTTTGGCGGGTTCACCTTCCCCTTTATTCGTGAAAATTTGTTAAATGGCAAACAGACGAAGGTATTAGCCGCAGAACCGGCCGCATCGCCCAGTTTGACACGGGGTAAATACGCGTTTGATTATGGGGATACGGCCAGAATGGCGCCCATTGTCAAGATGCATACATTGGGCCATGATTTTGTGCCGCCAGCCATCCATGCCGGCGGGCTGCGGTATCATGGTATGTCGCCGCAGGTGAGTGCGCTGGTTGAACATGGCTATATTGAGGCACGGGCTGTGCGCCAGTTGGCAACGTTTGAAGCGGCCGTGACCTTTGCCCGGGCAGAAGGCATCATTCCTGCGCCAGAGTCTACACATGCGATTGCGGTGGCGTTGGAAGAAGCATTGGCATGTAAGGAAAGTGGTGAAGAAAAAGTGATTGCTTTTAATTTGTCTGGTCATGGCCATTTTGATATGGCGTCTTATGATGCCTATTTGAAAGGCGAGTTGGAAGATTACGAATATCCGGAAGAGGCTGTGGCTAAATCGATGGCGAATTTGCCGAAAATCGGCTAAATGCCAACCGTTGATGGTCAATTGCCGATGGTTGGGGAACGGCCGTTGGCAATTGACCGTTGCTAATGAGGAATTGACAATCTATGAATGGACAAAATGTATATCAACCTTCTCTGGCAGCCTTTCGCCAGTTGGCAGCGGGTGACGCCAATTTGATTCCGGTTTATCGGGAGTTTGCGGCTGATTTGGAGACGCCGGTCTCGGTGTATTTGAAGTTAATGGATGAGGTGGGGCCGTCTTTTTTGCTGGAGTCGGTGGAAGGGGGGGAGCAGGTTGGCCGTTATTCGTTTGTGGGTGTAAATCCACGGGGTATGCTTTCGCTGAACGGCCGTACCGTGACAGATATTCGTGAAGACCAGACCTTTACGCGAGAGCTGGCCGACGGGGAGGATTTGCTGGATGTGTTGAAGGCGGAGCTGGCGCAGTTTAAGCTGGCAGATGTGCCCGGGCTGCCCCGCTTTAATGGCGGCGCTGTGGGTTATCTGGGGTATGATGTGGTGCGCTTTTTTGAGCATTTGCCGGAAACGGCCGTTTCTGTGTTAAACATCCCCGATGCCATTTTTTTGTTGGCCGATACGTTGGTGGTGTTTGATCATGCCCGCCATCGCCTGATTATTCTGGCCAACGCGCCTGTTTCTGATGATGTGGAGGCGGCGTATGTGCAGGCTATTCAACGGATTGAGGTGGTGAGTGAGAAGTTGTTACGGCCGTTGCCGGCTGTGCCGCGTAGAAGATGGGGGGCAAAGGGAAACGGCCGTGGCCAGCAGCTGCAATCCAACATGACTCCCGACCAATACCAGCACATCGTCGCCCAGGCCAAAGAACACATTGCCGCTGGCGACATCTTCCAGGTTGTACTAAGCCAGCGGTTCAGCCGCCAAACCAGTGCCCACCCCTTCGCCATTTACCGCGCCTTGCGCATGTTAAATCCCTCTCCCTACATGTTCTACTTTGACTTTGGGCAGCACGATTTGCAAGTCATTGGGGCATCGCCAGAAATGCACGTGCGGCTGGAAGACGGCATCGCCAGCGTGCGCCCCATTGCTGGCACACGCCATCGGGGCACCACCCCCGACGAAGACGAAAAACTGGCCGCCGAACTGTTGGCAGACCCCAAAGAGCGTGCCGAACACGTCATGCTCATCGACTTGGGGCGCAACGACATTGGCCGCGTAAGCGAATATGGCACAGTTAACGTGAAGGATTTAATGGTTATCGAAAAATACAGCCATGTTATGCACATTGTCAGCCATGTAGAAGGCAAACTGAAAGCAGGCATGGATGCTTATGACTTGATGCGTGCCACTTTCCCGGCTGGTACTGTGAGCGGCGCACCCAAAGTCAAAGCCATGGAAATCATTGAAAAACTGGAAGGCGAGCGGCGCGGTTTGTATGCCGGGGCTGTTGGTTACTTTAGTTACGATGGCAGCATGGACACCTGTATTGCCATTCGCACAATGGTCATGCAAGATGATATGGTGTATGTTCAGGCTGGGGCAGGCATTGTGGCAGACAGTGACCCTGCCACTGAACAACAAGAGTGCGAAAATAAAGCAAAAGCTCTGTTAGTAGCCGTAGATCGGGCAGAACAGGGCAATTTGTAAGGAGATACCACGCGCCTGCGGCGCACCAGCAAATGAATGAAAGGGAGCGCCGCCTTCCCAGGCGGCACA
>CAZRIB010000488.1:0-3090 GCA_964600035.1 uncultured Ardenticatenaceae bacterium
TCAGCCAGGAAGGGTCATGGCTTCGCGTCCAAAACAGTGAAGGGGTAGAAGGATGGGTAGCGGCCAACCGCTTTGACATCACGACTGCCCAAACGGCTGAAACCCCGACCAGCACGCCCGAACCAACCGATTCCCCCACACCAACATCCGGCGAGCCTACAGCCACCATTACCGATTCCGCCACCCTCTTTGCCGGGCCGGGTACAGAATTTGCCGCCATTGCCAGCACCCCAAACTACATCAACCCACCCGCCACAGTCACCGTCGTTGGACGGTCGGCCAATGAATCCTGGCTGCACGTTAAAACAGCAGACGGACGGGAAGGCTGGGTTGCCGTCAGCCGCCTAAGTTACAACGGCAGTATTACCGCTCTGCCCATCTCCGATGCCCGGTTTGATGCCAGCAGCACAAATAATAATGGCTCTGGCAGCACTGCATCTGGCCTGACATTTGATTTCTGGCACTTACCCGACAACTTTACATGCGGCGAAAACAGTTGGACGATTGATTTGTTTATGGAAGGGCATGGCGGCAGTGGCACATACACTTACTTTATCGATGGCACGCAAGTCGCATCGGCTCGCTCCGGTAGTTACACCTACACATTGAACGGGTCCGGTACAGCCAATGTGCGCGTCACCGGCAAAGTCGTCTCCAGCGACGGCCAAAGCACCGAGACCATCCTCTTTTTGTCTGCGCCAGATTGCAGTACGCCGTAAAGGTTGGGGATTGGAGATTTAGAGATTTAGAGATTGGGGATTGGAGATTTGAGGGGAGGTGAAAAATTTCACTTCCCCTCTTCGCTTTCTCTCCCTCGCCCATCGCTCCTCGCCTGCTATAATCCCCAGCATGAGTGAAGCACAACAAATAGCCAATGAATTGTCCATTACGGCCGTTCAGGTAACGGCCGTACTCAACTTACTCAACGACGGCAACACCATCCCCTTTATTGCCCGCTATCGCAAAGAAGCCACCGGCAGCCTGGACGAAGAACAAATCCGCGCCATTGCCGACCGCGCCCAGAAATTACGCGCCCTCAACGACCGGCGGCAAGCCATCCTCAAAGCCATCGGCGAACAGGGCAAGCTGACACCAGAACTGGAAGCCCAACTTGCCGCCGCCACAACCCTGACCGAACTGGAAGACCTGTACCAGCCCTACAAGCAAAAACGGCGCACACGGGCAACCATTGCCCGCGAAAAAGGGCTGGAGCCGCTGGCCGACCTGATTTTGCGCCAGCTCCACACGCGGCAAACACCCGCCCAAATCGCCCAGCCCTTTCTAAATGACGAAATCACCACGCCAGACGAGGCACTGGCCGGGGCAAGGGATATTGTGGCTGAAACAATCAGCGACCACGCAGGCATTCGCGCCGCAGTCCGCGAAAAGGCGATGCAGTGGGGGGTACTGGTTAGCAAAAAGGTAAAAAATGCAGAAGATGACCGCGCCGTCTATAAGCTGTATTACGACTACCAAAACCGCGTCAACCGGTTACGGCCGTATCAAATCCTTGCCATCAATCGTGGAGAAACAGAAAAAATCCTCCGCGTCAAAATAGAAATCAGCGAACGAGACTGGCTCATGCCCATGCGCCAACATTTTCGTCCAGACCGGCGCTCGCCGCTGGCAGGTGAACTGGAAACGGCCATGCAAGATGCCGCCAGCCGCCTGCTGCTGCCCGCTATAGAACGAGATGTCCGCCGCCATTTAACGGAAACGGCCGAAACCCACGCCATCCACGTCTTTGCAGCCAACTTGCGCGGCCTGCTTACCCAGCCGCCCATGCCCGGCCAGACCGTGCTGGCGATTGACCCCGGCTACCGCACCGGCTGCAAAGTCGCCGTCACCGACCCCACCGGTAAAGTGTTGGACACGGCCACCATCTACCCCCACCCGCCCCAAAACAGAAAAGCCGAAACAGTGCAAACATTGGCGCGGCTGGTGAAAACCCACCATGTCACCCTCATCGCCATTGGCAACGGCACGGCTTCACGAGAAACCGAGCAGCTTGTGGCCGAATTTATCCAATCAGCCAGAAAGCAAGACAGCGCAGCCACGCCCCTCCACTACATCATGGTCAACGAGGCCGGTGCGTCGGTATACAGCGCCAGCCCATTGGCGCGTGCCGAACTGCCAGAGCTGGATGTCACGCTGCGCGGCGCGGTCTCCATTGGGCGGCGGGTGCAAGACCCGTTGGCCGAACTGGTAAAAATTGACCCCAAATCGATTGGTGTGGGTTTGTACCAGCACGACGTTGACCAAAAGCAGTTGGCGGCGGCGCTGGATGGTGTGGTGGAGTCGGTGGTGAATCAGGTGGGGGTGGATGTGAATACGGCTTCCCCCGCTTTGCTGGGTTATGTGGCGGGCATTGGCCCTAAATTGGCAGAAAAGGTGGTGGCGTACCGGGATGAATACGGCCGTTTCCCTGACCGCCAATCTCTTCTTGATGTTCCCGGACTTGGCCCCAAAGCTTTTGAGCAGGCCGCCGGTTTTTTGCGCATTCGTGACGGCCGTAACCCTCTCGATGCCTCTGCCATTCACCCGGAAAGCTACCCCGCCGCCGAAGCCCTGCTGGCAAAAGTGGGGCTGACACCCGCCGCCACCCTGCCGGAACGGGAACAGGCACTGGCCGCCATCACGCCATCGCCCCAACTGGCCGCAGAACTGCAAATTGGTCTGCCAACCCTGCAAGACATTCTGGAGCAGCTTGTCCGGCCAGGCCGCGACCCGCGAGAAGATTTACCCAAGCCCATTTTGCGGCAGGACGTTCTCAGTATGGCGGAATTAACAGAAGGGATGCAGCTTCAGGGCACGGTGCGCAATGTGGTTGATTTTGGCGCGTTTGTGGATATTGGGGTCAAGCAGGATGGCCTGCTCCACCGCAGCCAGCTCCCCAGAGAGGCCGCATTATCGGTTGGGGATGTGGTTGCCGTAACTATTTTGTCTGTTGATATTGATCGCGGCCGTATTTCGCTGGGTTGGGGAGAGTAAAAAATAAAAAAGATTGAGGATTAAAGATTAAAGCGACACAATGCTTTAGGAACGAGAATGAAATAACCTACAAAACTGAGATTGGAGATTAGAGATTGG
>CAZRIB010000489.1:0-3085 GCA_964600035.1 uncultured Ardenticatenaceae bacterium
AATCTCCAATCTCCAATCTCTAATCTCTAATCTCTAATCTCTAATCTCTAATCTCTAATCTCTCCCTGTTTATCTCTTAATCATCATAATCCCAGCCAAAGTCCACTTCCAGACGTTCTTCGCCTTCGGCCAGATTGATGCCTTGCCAGCCCACACCGGGGGCAGGCCATGTCCAGTCGCCGGGGATGAGCAGGTCTACATTCTCCGGGCTGAAGGCGTTGATGGTGACGCAGTACACGCCGCTTGCCAGTCCGGGGAAGCGATAGAGACCGGCATCGTCGGTAACGGCCGTTGCCACAATTGCATTGGCATTAATTGAACCGTCAATTGAACAAGCCTGATCCGTGAGGGTAACTGTGACGCCGGGCAGACGGGGTTCCCCAAAGTTTAGTGTGCCATCGGCAATGTAGAAACCGCTGCCTTCGGCCGTTTCCACACAACCGGCTGAAGGCGTGCCATCTGTGCGGATGAAGCAAATATCTTCCCAAACCACGCCGCCAATTACGGCCGAATTGGGTTCTGGTGTGGGGCCGGGTTCTGCCACCACAATTTGCATCCAGAATGCTTCACCAATGTCGCCGCCAACACCAAATGGTTCCCCATTACCGTCGGCAATTTGCCAGTTGCTTCGATAAGTCCCAAATTCTGTGGGGGCATTCAGGGTAACGGACAGGTCAATGGTTTGGCCGGGGGCAACGGGTTGGGGCAGGTTGATAGGATCTGTGCTGAGGGCTTCGTCGCCGCCAACAAAGACAAGGGTGTAGTTGGTGGTCCAGGGGCATGTGCCGCCATTGCGCAGCCGCCACGTTTTGGTGAACTGCTCGCCCGGTGCAAATTCTGTGTCGTCGGGTATGGTGACATCTTCCAGGAACTGGATGACTTTGGTGCAGGTAGTTTCGTCTACTTCTGGCACGGGCAGGAATTGGTAGTCCCAGCCAAAGTTGACACCGGAGACGGTTTCACCGGCGCTGACGGTAACTTCTGCTTCGCCAAGGTCAGGGGCGGTAAAGCTGCCGGGCAGCAGAATTTCGTCGTTGGGGGCTGTGAGGGGGTCGATGGCGACGCAGTAAGTGCCTGGATTGAGGTCGGTGAAGGAGAAACGGCCGTCTGCATCTGTGGTGGCTTCTGCCAGTCCGGTGGCCGGGCAAATTCCTTCGCCAATGTTGATGACAACACCTTCGATGCCGGGTTCATCTTCCAGCAGGCCATTGGCTTCAAATCCGCCTTCGGGGGCGGCAATGCAGCCTGCGGGCAGGTCTGAGTCGGCGGTTTCTGTGCCGGTGGGGGCGCACAGGTCATGCCAGACGATGCCTTCGATGGTGGCGGTGGTGGGAACGGCCGTTGCGGTGGGTTCGGGAACGGCCGTTGGTTCAGCGCCAGCCACATTGTCTACAGCCAGCGAAAATGACCCCATATTGCCGTTGACAGCAACGGTGTATGTACCGGCAGGCAGGCCATCAACTGGGAGGGAAACAATTTCTTCAAAAGGCACTTCGGTTTCGGTGCAGTTGCTGGCGTTGTTTTGCCGGGTCATGATGGAAACGGTGAAGCCTGCGCCATCTTGCACCACGTTGACATCGTCGATGGTGGTGCAGTTGTTGGGCAGGTAGCCGCGAGCAATGACGTTGACCTGAACGGGGAAGGATTCCAGTATGACAAGCTGGATGCTGTCAACGGCCGCTTCGCCGGTGGCGGCGGCTGGTACTGGTGTGTTGGGAACGGCCGTGTTTGTTGCGGCAGGTTCCGGGGTGGCAGGTGGGGTGCTGCTGCATGCCGCAGCAATGAACGTTAAGGCAATTGAAAGCCAAATCAATTTTTGTTTCATTTTTTTATCCTTTGAGATTTCCAAGAAATAGGCAGCGGATCACAAATTACGGTTTACGGTTTACGGCTCACGGTTTACGGGTTTCGGATAACCCATTACCCGCTGACCATATAAGCCGCGATAAGTTTTGCAGTGGCTTCCAGGCTTTCGATGTGGGTGCGTTCGTAATGGTGAGACGCATCAACACCGGGGCCAATGAGGCCAACGCGCACATCTCCGCCTGCCCGCCAATAGGCTTCGCCGTCGGAGCCGTAATAGGGGTAAATGTCGGTGTGGTAGGGGATGTTGTGGGCTTGGGCGAGCGCTTCCAGTTCGCGGCGGAAACCCATGTGGTAGGGGCCTGCTGCATCTTTGGCACAAATGGTTACGCTAAATTCGTCGGAGGTTTGGTGGGGAGCGACGACGGCCATATCAACGGTGAGTAGATCGACGATGTCGGCTGGCAGGGCGGCAGCCGCGCCATGCCCAACTTCTTCGTAGTTGCTGATGTGGATGGTGGTGGTTTGGGACGGCCGTTTCCCGCTTTCTGCCAGCGCCAACATTGCCCCGTAAATTGTGGCTACCCCTGCCTTGTCATCCAGGTGGCGGGAACGAATAAAGCCGTTGTCTAACAGTTCCACACGTGGATCGAAGGCGATAATGTCGCCCACGCGCACGCCCAATGCTTCTGTTTCTTTGCGGGAGTGGGTGCGGGCATCCAGGCGTACTTCCATGTTGTCGGCAGAACGGGTTTTGTTGCGTTCTTCGCGGGTGTGGGCATGGATGGAAGCTGTTGTGGGCAGGATTGTGCCGCGAATCTGGCTGCCATTGCTGGCAAAGAGGGTGATGCCTTCTCCTTCAACGGAGGTCCAGCTCCAGCCGCCGAGTTGTGTCATTTTGAGACGGCCGTTGCTCTTGATTTCCTGCACCATTGCCCCAAGCGTATCGGTATGGGCTGTAATAGCCCGGGGGGCTGTCCTCGCTTCTCCCTCAATCGTTGCTGTTAACACACCCTTTGGCGTAACAGCCAGAGACAGGGGCAGCTGAGATTGCAACTGTTGAAAAACGTCGTAAATAAAAGCAATCGCCCTGTCCGTGTCACCTGTTGGACTGGGTGTATTTAAAAGTTTCACTAAAAAATCAACCATTGCAGATGCGGGAATAGAAAAAGACATCGAACACTTCCTTACTTGTCGTAAACAGGGCAATGCACCAAGAGATAACAATACATAGCCTGAATTATAAGTTATGGCGCAGGCAATACAAAATCCATACAAATGT
>CAZRIB010000490.1:0-3081 GCA_964600035.1 uncultured Ardenticatenaceae bacterium
TTAATATCGGCAAGGCGATTACATCTCTATTGAGTGTGGATAAGGTGCTGGAACGTGTGCTGGATGCAGCAACGTATTTAACAAGAGCTGAGGAAAGCATTATTTGGTTGTTAAATGAGCCTGGTACGCATTTATATACTTATAAGCGGGAAAAAGGTGGCAAGGAAATATCCCAATCTGTTTCGTTGTTGGCCTTAAAAGAAACTCAGTTGGGTGAGGTAATAGAAACGGGACGGCCGTTACGCCATTCTGTTTTTGCCGGGCAAGGTATCAAACTGGAAACAGGCTTATTTGCCCGATCCGTTTTATACGTTCCCCTAAACCTGCGCGGCGTGACCGTTGGTGTATTAGGTGTTAGCAACCTGATTGCCTTGCGTTCATTTAGCAAACGAGACGAATTTTTACTTTCCTTCTTAGCTGATTACGCTGCCATTGCCCTGGAAAACGCCCGCGTTTTTCAAGCAGCAGACCGGGCTTTGGCCGCCCGGCTGGAAGAGCTAAACACCCTCATTGAAATTACCAGAACCATCACATCCTCGCTTGATTTGCAGGAAATCATCCGCACGACAATCAAACAAGTTCATGATAGTTGGCACATTGAAGCTTCTTCCATCTGGCTGGTAGACAAAAATCAGCAAAGCCTGTATGTGCTGACAAATGTGGGTACACCTGATGAAATTTTGACAAAAATGCGTGTGCCCATGGGTGAAGGATTTGTGGGCACTGTGGCCCAAAGCGGAAAAGTCATTTATACAAATGATGTGGCGACCCACCCCCTTCATTATCGTGAAATAGATAGCAAGACGGGCTTTTTAACGCGATCGTTGTTGTGTGTGCCGCTGGTTTTTCGGGGGGAGGTTGTGGGCGCAATGCAGCTTTTGAACAAGCAAGATGGCCCATTTGATGCCCAGGATGTAGAGCGGGCATTGTCTATTGCAGCGGCCGTTGCCGTGGCTGTGACCAATGCCAAGATGTTCAAAGATGCAGAACTGCAAAAACAGCATTTGGAAGCAACTTTGGAACATACGCTTAATCCGATTGTCATTACGGATGCTGAAAACCGGATTTTGCTGCTTAATAAGGAAGCTCGCAGCCGCTTTGGCTTGTCTGAAGACGTGATTGGCCGCCCGGTAACGGCCGTTTTCCATGACCCGCAAATCACTTACCTTTACACACACAGTGAGGATAATCAGCAGCAATCTGTCGAACTAACATTACCCGACAACTCTGTCTGGCTGCCACGCCTGGCTCCAATTCCCGGACACGGCCGTATCCTCATCCTGCAAGAAATCACAACCCTAAAAAAGCTCGACGCCGCCAAAGACAACTTTGTGGCCACCGTTTCCCACGACATGCGTACCCCACTCAACACCATCACCGGCTTCGCCCAACACCTGGCCGATGCCGGGCCACTCAACGAACAGCAGCAGTTGGCACTAGACCAAATCAAACACGCTGTCAACCAAATGAGCAGCCTGGTTGATGGGCTGCTGGAACTGGCAAAAATAAATGCGCAGCTCAACACAGCAGCAAAACAATGCCAGATGGATGAAATTGTGACCAAAGCCATCCACCAATTCGAAGCCTTTGCCGCCAGCAAAAAAATAAAAATCACCCGTTATTTTGACAAGAAACCACATCATGTAATGGGTGATCCGGAACAACTGTACAGCGCAGTGAGCAACCTGATAGACAACGCCATTAAATATTCACCTGCCGGTGAGGAGGTTTTGGTAAAAGTTCGCCGCATCAAAAATGGCACGGCCGTTGAAGTGCATGATCACGGCGTCGGCATTGCGCCAGACGACATCCCCCACATATTTGACAAATTTTACAGAGGAAAAACGGCCGTTAACATCAACGGCACCGGTTTAGGGCTGGCTCTGGTCAAAACCATTGTCGATGCCCATAACGGCCGTATTTGGGCTACCAGCGACAATGAAAAAGGCACCACCTTCATCATGTGGCTGCCAGACAGCCCATCATGACCAAACGACACCTGCTTCTCATCCTGTGCCTGCTCATAACCGTTCCCATCATCCCCCAACAACAAACCACCTACGCCCAAACAGGCAGTAACTGCCAAAACAGTTCCGTTGGCTTCATCCCCATAAACGACCTGGGCACAAACCAGCACAAAGGGGCCGAAGGCGGGCTGTACCCAAACGGCCAAAACAACATACCAGACCCACATTTGCAAGCAGGGTTGGCCATTGCCCAAAATATCACGCCACGAAACGCCAGCGGCCAGCCCGACCCCAACGGCAAAATCGGCCTGGTCTCCATCGGCATGTCCAACACGCGCATGGAATTTAACGCCTTCCGCGAACAAATCCTCAACGACCCAGACCTGAATCCTGCCCTGGTCATTGTCAATGGCGCCCAATCTGGCCAGTCATCTGCTAAACTGCTAGACCCAAATGCCCAATTTTGGGTAACGCTGGAAACCCTCATCGCCCAGGCTGGACTCACCCCCGCACAAGTGCAGGTTGTCTGGATAAAAGAAGCCAGAGCCAGCATTAATAACGAACCTTTTCCAAGCTCAACGGCCGTTCTCCAAAGCCACCTGCAAACCATCGTCGGCCACATCAAAACCAAATACCCAAACGTCCAAATCGCTTACCTTTCCAGCCGCATTTACGCCGGTTATGCCACCGGCAACCTCAGCCCGGAACCCCACGCCTACGAAACCGGATTCGCCGTCAAATGGCTCATTGAAGACCAGATAAACGGCAGCCCCGCCCTGAACTATGATGCCCAACAAGGCGCAGTAAACGCCCCCTGGCTGGCGTGGGGGCCATATCTTTGGGCAGATGGCCTGACCCTGCGCAGTGACGGCCTCATTTGGGAATGTGCCGACCTGGCAAATGATGGCACGCACCCTTCCGCCCAGGGGCAAAGCAAAGTGGGGGCGATGCTGGTGCAATTTTTCAAAACAGAAGAAACGGCCGTTTCCTGGTTCCTGACCACAGCCCCACCTCCACCCACCTACACCATTTACCTGCCTCTACTGCAAAGCCAGGGCAGCTCACCCCGCCAATTCCAGTTGACGCACACCTACATCACGCTACAATGACCCAC
>CAZRIB010000491.1:0-3066 GCA_964600035.1 uncultured Ardenticatenaceae bacterium
CTTTTGGTTTACACAGGGGAAAATTCGCCTATAATAACCAGGCCACTTATCCACTCCCCCGCAATTTTCATCTTCAGCTATTTTATCGAACCACCAAACGGAGATTTAACCATGCCAACTTTAGATGCCTTGCGCGAACGTTTTGAAGCTTACAAAGCCATGAATTTGCAGCTTAACATGCAGCGTGGTCAGCCCAGCGACGCCGATTTTGATTTATCCAATGGAATGCTGTCTATTTTGGATGATAGTGAACTGGTAACGCCAAGCGGTGTCGCCTTGCGGAATTATCCCGGCGGCGTAGCGGGTTTGCCGGAAGCGCGTGAATTGTTTGCCACTATTTTGGGGGTACGGCCTTCTGAAATGATTGTTGGGAATAATGCCAGCCTGATGTTGATGAGCCATGTGTTAATGTGGGGGATGCTGCGCGGGTTGAAAGACAGCCCCGCGCCGTGGAAAAATGGCCCGGCTAAATTTATTGTCACTGTGCCTGGTTATGATCGTCATTTTTCGCTGCTGGAGACGATTGGCTATGAAATGGTGACCGTGCCGATGACGCCAGATGGCCCGGATATTGAGGCGGTGGAGCAGTTGGCGGCAAATGATCCGGCGGTGAAGGGGTTGTTTTTTGTGCCGACGTATAGCAACCCAACGGGGGATACGGTTTCGGATGAGGTGGTGCGCCGGTTGGCGGCAATGGAAACGGCCGCACCCGATTTTACTATTTTGGCCGATGATGCATATGCGGTACACCACCTGACGGATGATCCGGTACGGCCGTTAAATTTGCTGCGGGCATGTGAAGAAGCAGGCAACCCAGACCGCGTTTATCTGTTTGGCTCTACGTCAAAAATCACGTTTGCCGGTGCAGGCATTGGTTTTATGGGAACCAGCGAGGCAAATGTGGCGTACATTTCCGGCTTGATGGGCAAGCAGACCATTGGCCCAAACAAAATTGAGCAGTATCGCCACGTGAAATTTTTAACTGGCTATCCCGGCGGCATTGCCGGTTTAATGGCTGAACATGCCAGGATTTTGCGCCCCAAGTTTACGGCCGTGCAGGAGGTGTTGGAGCGAGAATTGGGCGGTACAGGCCTCGCATCCTGGACAAATCCCAAAGGTGGCTACTTTATCAGCCTGGATACCACACTGCCCGTTGCCGATCGGGTGGTGGCGCTGGCCAAAGAAGCTGGTGTGGCCTTAACGCCCGCCGGGGCAACCTATCCTTTTAAGAAAGACCCCAATAACAGCAACATTCGCCTTGCTCCCAGCCGCCCGCCAGTGGCGGAAGTGCGGCAGGCTATGGAAGTGGTGGCTTTGTGTGTGCAGTTGGCTTCAGCAGAGTATGAGGCGGGGCAATAAGAGGTATCAAAAAAAACGGCTTGCAAAAGAGCAGGCCGTTTTCTTTATTCCAGCTGCCAATTTCCCTGATAGGTTAAAACGGCTTGTTTGAGATTGTCTGGAATGGGGAAAGCGGCATTTTTTTGGTAATCAAACATCACTTGTACGGAACGGCCGTATGCAATAAGACGGCCGTTCTCCCCCACAATTTTATACACCAAATCAAAACTCTTCCCCCCAAAGCGCGACACCCCCACACCAATCGTCAAAAGCTCACCAAACTTCGCTGGCGCTTTATAATCACAACTGGCATGAGCCAGGATAAGCGGAAAATCACGTGCCCAATCATCCACTGATTTGTTTGGCATAAACTGCACCAAATACTTAAAACGGGCTGTTTCCATAAAACTAAAATAGACCGCATTATTTACATGACCCATCGCGTCTACATCACGAAAAGCCACCTCAACAGAAAATTCAAAAGGATACCCTGTCACACCCATTCAACACTCCGTTTTGAAAAATTGAAAATGGAGAATGGATAATTGTTTCAATCTCCCAATCTCCAATTACCAATTACCAAATTACCAAATACCAATCCCCAACTCCAATCTCATCAACCATACCCGCGAGCCGATTCAGGCAGCGCATCAATTTCCAGCTCCTCAAATACCATCTCTTTAGGCGGCAAAATGGGATTGTAAGGCATCATAAAAAAGCCGCGTACATGCTTGGCCTTTTCGCCATATAGCTGCTGACTGCGCAGCCCGCCCTTACCATCCGGCCAGCATTTCAAATAAATGTCATCCCGCCGGGGATAATTAGGCTCATACAATTGAATCATCAGTTCTTCGTTGTTTTCACGATACCCCACAGCCAATACCTGATGATTTTGCCAGATTTGCAGTGTGTCCCGCGTGCTGACATAAACCAGGCCAATCGGCGTAGGCACGCCTACATCCAGTTGGATTTTTAGCTTCTTTACTTCTTCGGCCGTGCGCAGTTGTACTGCTTCATCGGGCAGGGTCATCCAGCGAATAAACCGGACGACTTGCTTGCCCATATGCCCCAGGCTGTCTACCTGCCGCCGGTGCAGGTACATGTGTAATGGCGTAATACGCCCCGGTACACGCTTGCGTGGTGGAATGGGTAAACCGGCCAATGCAAAATCATACGACGTGGCACACATACCGCCGCATAGTCCATAAATGGCACTGACGCTGGGGATGTCGGGGATGGTGGGAATGGAGAAGGGCAGCCAATAGCCGGGGAATCGGTTGACAAATTGCAGGCCGTGTTGACTGGGAATGAATTTGACGGGTGGAAATTGGGGCAGATGGTATTCTTCTTTGAAGGGCTGGATGAATTTGCGTTCTGTGTGGGGATCGCCGTTAAAGTCATAGCGGAATTCAAGGTAGGGCAGGTAGATGTCGGCAAAGTCCAGGTCTCTGGTGGGATCGTAGGTGACTGTGAAACGGCCGTAACCATCCGACACACCTTCCACCACCGTCAAATCATCATCTTCCCCCACCAAATCCTTGTCAAACAACCGCACCTTCACACCAACAGCCGGTTCACCATTGGCATATCGCACCACACCCGTATAACTTCTGGCCATCACACACCCTCTTGTGAAAATTACGAATTATGAATTATGAATTATGAAACTGCGTTTGCCACTTGCCACTTGCCACATTTTCATTCATGGTGTTGAGCGCGCTGCTCATG
>CAZRIB010000492.1:0-3044 GCA_964600035.1 uncultured Ardenticatenaceae bacterium
AATCGCCAATCTCTAATGCAAAGGACACAAACCATGACCAATCCATTTACCAAATATCTGTCTCAATGGCTGCGCCGCCCGGATATTGAGCCGTTTATTGCCCATTGGGATGAACTGGAACGGATTGTGGTGCAGGTGTATAAAGGCCAGATGGCTTTGGATGAGGCAGATGAACTGTTTGCGCAAGTTTGGCCCTGGCTGCGTGCCCATTATGGGCAGTGGCAGGAGGCGTTACGGCCGTATTGGCAGCAAACCAAAGCCGCAGGCAAACCAACACAAACAGACCCCTTTCAACTACTCATTGCGCTAGAATCCCCAGCCGCCATTTTAGACAATTGGACAGCCATGCAGCATTTGCCTGCTGCCAGAGAAGCATTAAATCATTTTGTGCTGGCGCATTCCAAATAAAAAAAGGCAACCAGGGCAAACCGCACCTACTTGCCACCGGACTGTCCTGCCTTTAGAATGAGATAGTCTTTTATTGAACGATTACCCCATTTACCCAGGTTGAAGAGATGAAAGAAAAATATGGCTCCAACTTTTTGATTGGTTTGTTATTCGGCTCTTTGGTGGTGCTGCTGATTTGGTATTACCAAAAAAGTACGTCGGCGGAGGATGGCGCGTTAGCCTTGCTGGACAGACTGGCAGAAGCGCAAGCCCGTTTGCGTGCGCTGCAAGAGGAGGGCAGGGCAGGCGGGGCACGAACAACGGCCGTTTCTGTTCCCCCTGCTGCACCATCTCCGGCACAAGACGACTTGACCCGTGTGAAGGGAATTGGCCCCGTCTTTGCCAAACGACTGCAAGCGGCCAACATTACCACCATTGCCCAATTAGCCAGCCTGCCAGCGGCGCAGGTAATGGAAATTTTGCAAATTCCAGAGCGGCGGGCAGTGGATATTTTGGCGGCTGCTCAGTCAGCTTTGATGTGAGGTGAATGGTGAATTTGGTGACGTGGTTGGCCGTTGGGGTGGGGCTGGCGTTGGGCGCGTTGGTGGTGCTGGCTGTGGATACGTATGTGTTGGGGCAGCGTTTGCAAACGGCCGTTTCCGAGAAAAAACAGCTTCAGCATGAGCAGCAGCAGTTGTCGGCACGCTTTGAAACGCTGCGCACAGAGTACCGGACATTGGCCCGACGGTTGGGGGATGTGCAGCAGGAAGCCCAACTTTTAGCGCAGGCCAAAGAGGAGGCTGAGGCACAGGTTACGGCCGTTTCCGGTGAACTGGCGCAGGCAAAAGATAATTTGCACCGTTTGGGGGCGTTTGCTGAGGAGCTGGAGCAAAAGCTGGAACAACTGCAAACGCAGTGGGAAACGGCCGTGGCGGAAAGGGATGCCTTGCAGCAAAAGGCCGATGCGTTACAACGAGAACATGATGCGGCCTGCCAACGGTTAACGGCCGTTATGGAAACAAACCGCCGTCTGGAAGCAGAAAATGCCAAACTTGAACCGCTCCGCCTGGAAAAAGAGCGGCTGGCACAGCGGCTGGAACTGGCAGAAAAACAGGCCGCTGAGTGGCAGGCCAAAGCCGATGCGCTGGTCGATAAAGCCACTGACGTGCAGGGGTTGTACCAGAAAGTGGAGACGTTGGAAGCCCAACTGCGGCAAAGTTTGCAAAAAACGGCCGTGCGCACCAAATCTGCCGCCGGGATAGCCAAATCGGCACAACTGTTGAACCTGCGCCAGATTCGCGGCATTGGCCCGGCTTATGCCCGCCGCCTGGAAGAGGCAGGTATTCGCTCCATTGTAGACCTGGCTTCTGCTTCTTTGGACAAGGTGAGTGATGCCGTGGGTTTGCGTGAAGAGAGAATTGTGGACTGGCAGGAGCAAGCCCGGCAAATTATTGGGGAATAGGGCCAGGGTTTTGGGTCATTGTTGACTGCTCCGAAAAAAGCCACTAATACACGTAACCCGAAGTCCGTACACCGTTTTTCGACGAAATTACCAGAGGTAGAACACACGGATTACTGAATACGGGTACTAATTGCACGAATTTCACATCTCTGGCGTTTCTTTGCGTCCTTTGCGCCTCTCTGCGGTTGCTTTTTTCAGTAAAGTCATTGTTTGTTGCCAAAAAACGGCCAACGCAAGCGCGCAAAGCTATACGCCCAAAATATAGGCTGCCACCAAAAATAGAATGAACAGGGTGGCCAAAAAGCCGAGGATGAGATGTCGTTGTTGGATGTGCATGTGCGATTATTCCTCAAATGATGGCTGGCTGGCTGCTGCCATGGTGGTGGTGCAAAGAAGCCAACTGCCTAAATATAGTAGTGCTTTTGCTGGTCGTTTGATGATGGCAGAGAAACGGCCGTTTTGCTGAACAACAGGCCACCACCAACGCTGCCAGCGCACCAACCACTGTTGAAGCTTTGCGCCTGGGCCATTTGTCAATGACAAAATGCGGTGACCTCTTTGAACGGCACAAACTCGCCCGATGAACTGGCTGTTCTGCCAGGGCGCATCCAGTTGGTTTGCGCGGTCGCCCTTTGTTAAAAAATGTGCGCCGTCTTGCCACTGCCAAAACCGGTGTGTAAACAAGGCCTCGTCGCTAACGGTGGTTACCACATCACCCGGACGCAGCGCTGTTACAGGGACATTTTCCAAAAAAACCCGGTCATCCTTGTGTAAAAACGGAGTCATGCTGTGGCTTGTCACCTTTAATTGGGGACGGTTCCCACTTTCCAGCGCCTGACGCAGGGCTTGGGCAATGATTGTTGGCGGTAGATGCACAGATGATTTTTTCTGGCTCATTGTTTGTTGACCAGCTCGTGTGTTTGTTTAACAGGCCATCATTCTAGCTTGTATCAGCGCGGTTATCGGCAAAAGGAGACAAATTTAGGCAATCTCTTATGGTTGGCTAATGCCTTGTTAAGGTGTGGGGCAAGCCATTGCTTTTTTATTGAAGCGTTCAGTTATCAGCCTGTCGGCTTGTCAGCCGTTTTTTTCAAAGGGAAGAAATGTAGAATACAGGCTGATTGGCTGACCGGCTGAACCGGGTGCGTTCAATTTTTGTGTATGACCAGAGAAAGGTTAATCAAACCTGAATTTA
>CAZRIB010000493.1:0-3043 GCA_964600035.1 uncultured Ardenticatenaceae bacterium
TGTAATCTCTAATCTCCAGTCTCTAATCTCCCGTAAGTTATTAAATCTTCATTCCATAACAATATACGCACAAATTAGCCGGTTGGATTGAAACGGCTGCCTGCTGCCAATATCAATCTTTCAGGATGCCGCGTAATTTTTGCATGCCAAGGCGAATACGTGTTTTTACAGTTCCCAGTGGCAAATCCAGTATGCTGGCAATTTCTTGATGGGTGTAGCTGCCAAAGTAGGCGTAGGCCAGTACTTGTTTTTGTTCTTCAGGGAGGGTGTGCAAGGCGGAAAGGATGCGTTCTTGTTCCTGGCTTTTTTGTACGGCCGTTACCGGGTTGCCTTTTGTTGTGGCCGGTTCCTGGTGTATATCTGCCCAGGAAACAGCTTGTTTTTCAATGCGGGTGCTGCTGCGGCGCAGTTCGTCGATGGCACGGTTGCGGGCCATGCTGGTTAGCCAGGTGTTTACTTGTGCCCGCCCTTGCCGGTATGTATGTGCTTTTGTCCACACTTGTGTAAATACGTCCAGGGTGATTTCTTCTGCGGTGGCGGGGTCGCCTACCATGTGGCGGGCAATGCTGTAAATGAGACGGCCGTATCGCTGATACAACGCATCCAGTGCCTGTTCGTCCTTTTGCTGAATGCGTGTAATAAGCTGTTGGTCTGTGATTTTGGAAACGGCCGCTGCCGAAACACGATTACCCATAGCTATGATTGTAGCGAGGGGGCATGGGGCGGGCAAAGAATAGACAGGATGCCATGAACCGTGAACCGTAAGCCGTAATCGGAATACGGACAACGTCAAGCCGGAAAAACACCACTGTCTAATTCGCCAGAAGGGGGTGGCTGCCAAAACAGCGAATTGTCCAGAGAACCATCCAGCATCAAATCCAGGGCATCAAAGCGCTTGAGCAGCAGTTGTAATTGGCGGCTGCATTGTTGAAAGAAAAAGTGTCGAAACTGGGCTGATTCATCAATGAGCTGATTGAAGCCAAATTGAGAGATGAGAACACCTTTGATGTCTGTTGTGGCAATGCCTTGTGCGGCGTATGGGATGCTGCCCAACAAAGCGCTGGTTGTCATCAGGCAGGTATCCCCAGTGTGGACTTCGTATAAATTGATAAGACGGCCGTTTTTGGTGGAGCGCACTACCTGAAGAGAGCCAGACGTAATTAAAAAGAGCCAGTGGCAAGTATCACCTTCACGAAACAAATGCTGCCCTTTGACAGCTTGAAACGAAAAGCCCTCCCGTTGGATCGCATCCTGGTAAAATTCGCGGAGCTGTCCCAAAACAGGATAGCTGTATAACAACGTGTTCATCTCTTCAATGGTTAACATAACAACCGCCAATGGGTTTGCGAAAATTGCCCCTTCTTTATTGATTATGCACGGCAAAGATGATGGCATAATCATCCCGATAAATTTCTTCCAAAAGCGGGTCAGCGGCGGCGTTTTCGATGAATCGTTCATGTTTCAAATCTGAAAAGACGTATGAAGCGCCGAATGTATCCCGAATGGCTTCGCCCGGCATTTCCACCCGTCCCCGGGTGATGTCTACCCATTCATCGTAAAGAGCTTTGTCGGCCAGTTCCATATATGTGGGGTCCAGGCCTGCGGTGTAGATGGCGTTGGTGTTATAGAAGAAAAGGCGGGTAAAGTCGTCCCAATCTGTTTGGAAGACCATAGTTTCTGGTGTGGTGAGTTTGCCCAGGTAAAGGGCGGCGGCGGCATATTGGTCGGCGGGTTTGGAGTTGCTGACCAGTTCACGGCCGTCTCTTAATGTTTGCTGTAGGGGGAAGGCCAAAATGAGAACCAGTGCCAGGGGGAAGAGTGTGACCCGTAACGGCCGTTTCACTTCCCACTCCGCCAGCCAATCCCGCAAAATGGGGGCCGTACTGATTGCCCCAAAAATCAGCGCAAATGCCGGAAAATATTCCACAAACCGGCGCGACTTAAAAAGCATAAGCCCAAACAAAATTGCCAGGGCAAACGTAACAAGCGTGGGCTTATCCATCCGCTTGTCACGCCACCCCATAGCAAAAGCTCCAAGCACAAAAACCCCGAGAGCGAACCCAGAATTTTCAACAATCGTCCATGTGCGGTAAGGAAACCACTCATTCCCTACCTGTTGGGTGGTGTCCCCAAATTTGGGCAGCAAATGACTCCAGATAAACACGGCGTTTTCCGGAAAATACGGATTGATAATAATGCCCAAGGCAATACCAATGGTGGGGTAAAGCAGTGCCTGCCAGTAAAACTTGCGCTCAATTAAATACGCGGCAATGACATAGACGCCGCCCATCACAATGAGCAAAGGGAAGGCGTTGTAAAACCAGACATAGGCAAACCCAAGAGGAATGAGCAGCTTAAACCGCCCTTGCAGCAGCCATAACAGCCCCAAAGCCAGCACCAGCAAGGATGCAGATTGTGCCCGGGGCATGGACATGCGGTAAAGGAAGGCTTCGGAGACGGCAAACAAGCCGACTGCCCAAAGGGATGCCCACGGTACATCTTGTTCACGCAGTACCCACCAGATGACCATGAATGCCAGCGATGGCAGGATGATGCTGGCGACTTTTGCGCTTTGCGTTAAGGCCAGCCCTCCGTCCACCGCTGGATCCACGGCTGCAAATAATGATAAATAAATATGATAAAGCAAATGGTGGTCGTAATAGGCTTCCGGGCTGAGGATGGTGAAGGGAAGCCAGGTGAAGTCGGGTTTGATGCCTTGCTGGCGAATGAGCCAGCCCATTTTGATGTGGTAGTAGCCGTCGTTGCCGGGTAAGCCGGAGGTGCCGTATTGAACAAAGGCAAAGCAGGCTGTAAACAGGGCAAATAAAACAAGACCGCCTAATAAGGTTTTGAGATCAATCGCTTGTTGCAGACGGCTTTTTATGGAAACGGCCGTTTTCGCTTCAGAGAGCGTCGTAGAAGTCATAAATATTTCCTATACAAAATACCAAGAGGGAACCATTATGACTTTAGTCGTTTACGGCCGTAAAAAGTAACGAGGAATTTACATGACAACAGAAATAAACTGCCTGTCCCGCCGTTC
>CAZRIB010000494.1:0-1580 GCA_964600035.1 uncultured Ardenticatenaceae bacterium
AGGTGGAATTTATGGGATGTTCACATTTTGGGGTGTTACGGCCGTTTCTCCAGCACAAGCAGGTGTGAAATGCCTAAAATTTTGAAAGGGGTATTTTCAGCCGCATACAACGTTTGTTTGAGCAGGCGGCCAAACGTCGGCCAACGGTATTCAATGTTGTCGTAGCCGCCAAAAATGCGGGTGTAGGCCACAACAGACACCGGCAGGTGCTGGAACAGGCGAAGCAAGCCTCGACGGGTGTATGTCCGCACATGGGGAGCTAACCGGTTTCGCAGGGGGTTGGGCAGGTAGTTTACCAGGGGGATGTTGCCAAATTTGTATTGGCCGCGCCAATAGATGCCGTGCTGTTCTACTGGATACCAGCGGTTGGGGCAGAAGATGAGGATACGGCCGTTTGGCTTGACAACACGCACCATTTCCGCGGCATAACGCCTGTCATCATCTACGTGCTCAATGACTTCATTGCTAAACACAAAATCAAATGTGTTGGTGGCAAAGGGCAAGGTTTCACCGACAGAGGCCACAACACCTTTGGCGCGGCTGCGGGCTTGTGCCAGACGGTCCAGTTCTACGTCGTGGCCAAAAGTGTGGGGGGTATAACGGCCGAATGCCTGCAAATAGGCTCCCAATCCACAGCCGCTGTCCAGAACAACGGCATTTTCCAATTGAATCCATTGGCGAATCATGGCCAGGCGGCGTTCCTGCCCAGACCGCCAGACGTAGCTGGGTTCGCCGCGTTGGGCTGCTTTTTCAGAATGATGTTGACTGCTCACGGGTTAACTGCGGCTCCCCATTAGTTCGTCGTATTTTTTGCGGACGTTTTGAATGTCTTGCCAGGTTAATGACTTGGGTTGTCCCGGTTTGCGGGAGGGGTTTCGCAGCAGGTAGGCGGGGTGGAACATGGGCATGCAGTAACGGCCGTGCCATTCAAACCAGTTTCCCCGCAGTTTGGTAATCCCCGTCCGTTCCAAAACAGCTTCCGTCGCCACGTTTCCGGTCAAGATCATAATAACGGGGTCAATCAGGCGGATAATTTCAAACAGATATGGCCGGTAATAGGCAATTTCATCAGAAGTTGGCTTGCGCAATGGTTTGCCACCAACCCCAGGCGGCAGACGAAAGACGGCATTGGTAATAAACACATCCTTTTCTGTGTCAAAGCCAACCGCCTGCATAATCTGGTCTAGAAGCTGCCCGGAACGGCCGACAAAGGGTTTCTTTTGCCTGTTTTCTTCTGTGCCGGGGGCTTCACCAATGACCATCAATTTGGCTTGGGGGTTGCCGCGATAAATTACCATGTTGGTTCCGGCAGGGTATAGGGGGTCATCGGTCATTTGCAGCATGTGGGCAACCAGATCGTCTAAAGTGGCAAATTGGTGTGAATTGTTTTCGTCAAACAGGCCAGACTGCATTTTTCCGTCCTTTGAAATGAAAATAGGGGTTGATAATTTAGGAGATTGGGGATTGGGGATTGGTTATTAGTTATTGGTAATTGGTAATTGGTAATTGTGTTTACCCCAGTGCCTTGTCTCCTGTTTGTGCTGGGGGATTTTACCGCAGGATGGGGGGGGATGGCGAAC
>CAZRIB010000494.1:1680-3035 GCA_964600035.1 uncultured Ardenticatenaceae bacterium
CAACGGCTTATGAAATTAAACGGTTTTCAGGTATTCGCGTATTTCCAGGGCGGCGGTTGCGCCTTCTCCTGTGGCGGAGGCGACTTGTTTGGTACTGCCCTGGCGTACGTCTCCGGCGGCAAAGATGCCGGGTACGGCCGTTTCCAGCATCATCGGTTCACGGCCGTTAAACTGAGGCAGCGCCCCATCATGCACCAAATCATGCCCCGTCACCACAAACCCCCACCGGTTCAATTGGATGCCGCTGTCCTGCAAAAACGCCGTGTTGGGGTCTAGACCAATAAAAATAAACGCGCCATCCACAGCCAGCGAACCCGCTTCACCCGTTTGATTATTCACCAACGCCAGCCGGTTCAGCTTGGCATTTTTCCCTTCAAATGCCGTGACTTCCGTGTGCCAGAGTATCTCAATTTGCGGATGCGCCAGCACTTTTTCCTGAATCACCTGGCTGGCCGTAAATGCACCGGACCGGGCAATGATTGTGACCTTTTTGGCAAATTTGGTTAACAGCAAACTTTCTTCCGTTGCACTGTTTCCGCCGCCAATCACTGCCACATGCTTTCCTTTATAAAAAGGGCCGTCACACGTGGCACAAAAATGGACACCAGCGCCCAGATAATCTGTTTCACCGGGCGCACCCAACCGCCGGTATTTGCTGCCAGTGGTAATGAGCAAGGCACGGGCACTGTACTCGCTGCCATCCCCGGTGGTAATGCAATGATAATTGTCGTGGCTGTGAATGTTAACGACTTCTTGCGCTTGCAGCAGCTCCACGCCAAACTGCTCTGCTTGCTGCCGCAGCCGGTTGGCAAATTCAATACCGGCAATGGCTTGGGGGAAGCCGGGCATATTTTCCAGCTTTTCTGTGCCGGCCGCCTGCCCGCCCGGTGCTGCCCGTTCTATAACCAGTGTGTCAATGGCTTCGCGGGCGGTGTAAAGAGCGGCCGTTAAGCCCGCCGGACCACCCCCTATTACAATCAGGTCGTAATGGCTGCGGGAGGCGGTGGTTTTTAGCCCCAATTTGGCGGCTAATTCGGCGTTGCTCGGTTCAACCAGATAAGAGCCATCGTCAAAGACAATGGTGGGGATGATGCGCTTGCCGTCGTTCATTTGGATGACTTTTTGCTCGGCGGCAGGGTCTTGTTCAATATCTACCCAGTTATAGGGAATTTGGTGTTCGCCCAGAAATTGTTTACTGCGGCGGCAGTCTGGGCACCAGTGTGCGCCGTAGAGGGTTATAGTTGGTTCGGTCATGGGGATTCCTTTTTTGTTCTTCTATTGGGTTGATGTTGTGTCGTGATGGGGTTTGCTGCCCATCCATTTATATGGATGCGGCCTCAAGCCGTTTTCTTTCT
>CAZRIB010000495.1:0-3034 GCA_964600035.1 uncultured Ardenticatenaceae bacterium
TCATGTACTAGCTGTTTTTATCCCGAATTTCAAAGCGGCAGAAGCCGTCGCCCTTTGCCTTGCAGTGGGTTTCTACAATGTCAAAGTCCTGGTAACTTTTACCGGTGGCGTAAACCATGGCTTCGCTGAGAGAGCCGATGTATTGATGGCAAACGGCCGTTTCACTGTGCCGCGTATGGCAAATAACACAAGCATAATCAGTAAAAACCAGTACACCATCCTCTTCTGTTACATCAATTGACCCAAAAGAGACGGCATCCATCAAGCCTTTGCGCAGTGCCAGCAAAATTGCCCGTTTGCGCAGGCGGTAAGGCAGCGCCTTCAACGCCAGTCCCGCCAGCCCCATAATGGCCGACTGTTCCTGCACACCCCACCGAAATGCCGAACGGCCGATTCTTTGCAGCATTCCCTTGCCAGCCCGGCCAGTAAACTCCTCGATGGCCTGGTTCAAAAGGGCATACTCTTTTGTCGTGACATCCCCTTCCAGGTTATTTGGCGGCGGGTTGTCAATATATCGGGATAAACCACTGGCACGCAGGACGGCGTTTAAGCCATTTTTGCCCATTACTTCTTCCACGCCGCGAATCATTTGCAGCATCAATGCATTTACATAAGGCGCATTTTCGGGAATGTTGACGGTTTTTGACATGGGTTCCTCCAAACAGATTGATGATTAATGGATTTGTTACCAAATATGAATGGGACACAGATTAATGTTCAAGATGACTTTTCTTCTTTGATAATACGGAAGATGCCTAACAAAAAGACTAAAGTAAAGAGCAGAACCTCCACAACGAGGGTGGATGTTTTTAGTTGTGGCCGTGCGGGCGTGGTTTTTGGCGCAGGAAAGGCTTTGGGTGCAGAAACGGCCGTATCCGTACCAATAATTGCCGGTTCTGGCGTTTCCTGGCTTGTGTCGTCCTTTTGTGCCAGCAAAAACGTCACCATTGTGTCGATTTGGGCAGGAGAGAGCCGCGCCGTGTAATCCTGCGGCATGATATTTGGCAGGCAGGGGCCATTAGGGCAGGCTGGGGCGATGTGTAAATTTGGCTCCGTAATGGCCAGGCGAATATATTCCTCTGCCGGCATACCCGCGACACGGCCGTTTGCCAAATTGCCAATGTTAGATAAATCCGGGCCGACTTTGCCCGCTTCGCCCAACGCCCCAATTTCATGGCAGGCACCGCAGCCCGCATTAAGAATCACGTCTTCTGGCGTATCGCCCTCAATTGGGCGGGGTGTGGCTGTGGGAGCCGGTGTCGGGGTTGGTGTGGGGGGCGTGTTAGGTGTGGCTGTGGGAACGGCCGTTGGCTCCACCACACTCAAATCAGGGCCAGGTTCAGCCCGCAAAATCGCCTCACATTGATTAATCCCCGGCTCCGGGTCTGGCATACACCACAGCGGATTACTCTTCTTCGTCTTCAAAATGGGCACAAACCAGAGCACCAAATCCTCGCCAAAAATCGCTTCATTATTCACATACTGTCTCGGCGGCTGAAACGTATCCCCAGGGCCAGTGACAATCGGCCCGTTGCCTTCCAGGTCATTTTTGCGCACCACAAAGAAGTAAGCCTCATCCAGTCCAAGCGGGTCGGTGCGCAGCATAGACCAGCGGTAATTCAGCGACAGTGCCTCATCCAGTGTGGCTACCTTTTCCCCAAAAGGCGACACATCATCTACAAATGGGTGCAGCTCTGTCTCGTTTTTCATCTCAACCCATTGGCCGCCTTGCCATACCCAGGCCTCATCATTCATGGCATCGCCCAAATTCAGGTCAATGCGCCAAAACGGCCGATACTGCGACAAATCATCGCAGCCAGGGCCATGCGACACAAAGCGAGGCTCAAAGGTGCCGTCGTCGTAAAAGCGCACCACTTCTTCATAGCGGTAGCAGCAAATGCAGTTTGGCCAATGGGTGAATTCTGTAAACAACTGGCGTACTTCAAAACTGTCGCCCAAATCATTCACTTCTGTGCCGCCAAAGGGTGGCACGCTGGCAGAAAAGCCGATTTCATCCCGATAGCCGCCCGGCCAACTGGGATACCAGGCTTCAATTTGCCCAATTTTGATGCTGGAAAAAATAGGTTGTTCGTTGTAGGTGGCATCTTTGAACAGGATGCCATCATGGGCAGTCATTTCCCAGCAGACATTCCAGCCGTACTGCTCGTGGCAGCCGTCGCTGTAGGCGGCGCGTTGGGAAAATGGCTTGGCAACGGGTAAATCTTCGCGGGCGCGGGTGTAAAAGGTGCGGGCAACGGTGTCGGTGCGCATGTTGACAAATACGTGGAAGATTTTGCCTGTGCCGTTTGGGTCGTGGAAGGTGAGGTCTACGCACCAATCCTGGGCGCAGTCGTCGTCTTTTAGCCAGGCAGACATGGGAATCATGGCGGGGTCTGCATCTCCGATGTTGCCTAACACGGCCGTTACCTGTGCATCTGCGGCGGCAACCGCCATGGCTTCGTCCACAATTTGCATACTGCCTTGTGGCCGGGCGTTGGCTTCTGTCCAGGTGGCAAGTACTTGTTTGGTTTGTGGCAGGACAATGGCGTTGACGGTTTCTCGTTTGTCATGGTTGAAGATGACGGCGTGGACGCACTGCTGCCAGCCGCAGCCCATATCTTGCCAACTGCGTGATTCGCCTTCTGTGAGGGGGATGGCTGAGACGAAGTCGTAATTTTGTTGGTTTAGCAAAGCGGCCACGGCCGTATCTGCCAGCACAATCTCTTTGACGGCCGTTTCATCCACAGCCACCGACGGCATCAGCCCCATTGCCATCATATTTTTTGTTTTTGCCGCCGCCACAGCCACACTGTCCGGGCTTTGCCAATGCCAAACCAGCGCCAGCCCAAGCAGCACCACATTCACCACAATTAATCTAAAAACCAACCGGCGGCGTTTACCCATTTTTTTGAAATGCATACAAATCTCCAATGAAATGAAGGTGAATAGTTGAAAGTGGCAGGTTACAGGTTGCTTGTGGTCTGTTTAATCACCAATTACCCAATTACCAATTACCCAATTACCCAATTACCAA
>CAZRIB010000496.1:0-3032 GCA_964600035.1 uncultured Ardenticatenaceae bacterium
ATTTATTTAATTTCATGTACCTGAATTAAGTTTGTGTGGCCGCTTTGCCCGAAGGGTACACCCGCCGTGATCACAATTTTGTCACCAGCCTGCAAGCCATGAGGGCGCATCGCAGATACGGTCATTTCCAGCATTTCATCCGTATCGTCAAAATCGTCCACCTGCAAACATTCTACACCCCAAACAAGGGCCAGACGGCGTTGGGTGCGCAGTAAGGGGGAAACAGCCATAATGGGGCGTGACGGCCGATAACGGGCAATTTGTTGGGCTGTGAAGCCCGACATGGTTGTGCTGACAATCACACGGGCATTGATTTGCTCGGCAATGTCACAACTGGCAGAGCTAATGGCTTCGGCCGTTGTCATACTGTTCATTTGAGAGGGATGCCGCCGGCTGCGCCAAAGTTCATAAGGAAACTCGCGCTCAGTAATTTCGGCAATATGCTTCATCATGAGAACAGCCTCCACCGGGTAGCTGCCAGATGCCGTTTCACCGGAAAGCATAACCGCATCTGTGCCATCCAAAATAGCGTTGGCAACATCGCTGGCTTCGGCGCGTGTGGGGCGAGGGTGTTCGACCATCGATTGCAGCATTTGGGTGGCGGTAATCACGGGTTTCCCCACTTCATTACAGGCACGAATAATGCGTTTTTGCAGCAGGGGCACTTCCTGTGGGGGGACTTCTATGCCCAGGTCGCCGCGGGCTACCATCATGCCATCCGCCACTTGCCGGATATTTTCCAGGTCGTCAATTGCTTCGCTTTTTTCAATTTTGGCAATAATGGGAATATCTGCGCCTTCTTGCTGCATCAATTCCCTCAGTTCAACTACATCTTCGGCATTGCGCACAAAGGACAGCGCGACGTAATCCAGGTCTAGCTGGCAAATGAGTTTCAGGTCTTTGCGATCTTTATCGGTAATGCTGGAGACGGGCAAGTCTGTCCCAGGTGCGTTCACGCCTTTTCGGGCTTCCAGCAGACCGGCAACGGTTACGATACATCGCAAAATGTCGTCTTTTTTTTCGGCAACGGTAAATTCCACTTCTCCATCGCCAATTACCAGGCGAGCGCCGGGTTGAACGACTTCAATGAGGTCTGGGTGGGGAAAGTGAATCATGGCGGGCTGGCCGCGATGGGGGGTAAGGACAACTTCGTCGCCTAATGAAAGGGGAATGCCGCCGGGTTTTATGTTGCCCAAACGGAGTTTGGGGCCTTGCAGGTCGCCTAGTATGCCCAGGGTTTTGCCTTCTTGCTGGGCGACTTCTCGCAGCATTTGGATGGTTTTTGTGTGGGATTGGTGGTCGCCGTGTGAGAAGTTGATGCGGGCTACGGTCATGCCAGCGTGGAGCATGCGCCGGATGGTTTCTGGTTTGTTGGAAGCGGGGCCAATGGTGGCCACGATTTTTGTTCGAGCCATGGGTTTTTCCTGTGTGTGTTGTTTTTTCACGGTAAACGGCCGTTTCCTGAGAAACGGCCGTCTTCATCATCCTCAAACATATATATCCATAACCCATCTACAGGGAAATGGTTGTGCAGCATCAATTCAACATCCCCAATCAAGCAGTTGGCGTCAGCGTAATCTGAATCTCATCATCCGCCAATTTACGCACCTGAACCTGAATCTGATCCTCTGGAGCAAACTCATCCTCCAACCAGGCATGCACAGCCGGACTCAACACAATACGCGCCTGATCATTCGCCACAAGCCGCCAAACAGCGCAATCCTTATCATACACACCATTGTAATAAACAGTCACCGGGCGCGTTTCCGTCCGCGAATTAATCGCAAAAAACGGCCAATGACGTGGGGTCAAATTAATAAACCCTCGACGAATATGCAGCGCCTTAAGCGTCGCCACATAATCAAAGCCCTCCCCATCCTTAGCCGCCTCCAAAGCTGGAACAGGAACAGCTTTTTTACTGGCCGCGGTACTGCTTCTTTTGGCTTTTGCTTTTCTGGCTGCCACCCGGCGTTTTGGTTTCTGGGCAGTTAATAGCTGTAATACAGGCAGCAAATTCATCACATATTCACTAATAACCTGCACCACCTGTTTCCCCATCGCCGCCACATGCTCCGATGGGATACGCAAACTTAAATAAACAGGCGTAATCCAACGCTCCTCCCCATTCAAATAAGTCGCTTTGCTGAACACTTCCTGAAAGGTATTCATGTCCAGCGCTTGCAGCGAATCCTTAAACAAATCCTGATAATGGAGCGCCTCACCAGAATCATCGTCAATCTGCATTTGCTGTACCCGCAGCGTCCACTCTGGGCCTAACCCGGCAATAATTCGGTGGCTTTCCACAAAATCCTGTCCAATTCTGGCCAAACCCTTAGCCAAAACAGCTTTGTTTTTCACACCCAGTTGAATTTCAAAGCTCATCGGCCGGGTATTAAATGCAATAAAACCACTGGCCTCAACATCACTGTCCATTGCCAAGTAGACAGACTGCCCTTCCCGGCTCAATCCATAAACCGGAAGCATTTCTTGTGCCCCATGAGATATTTGTTTATGGAGCAACCTGATAAACAAATCAAGCTGTTCAAATGCATAATTTAATGCTGCTTCTTCACCTGCCCAGCCAAACGCAGCAAAGACAGGCATGGTCAAACCGTTAAATTCACTCTCTTCCATGATAGGGATCCTTGATTTTTAGATTTTCTATTTGTTGATGTTCAAA
Organism: uncultured Ardenticatenaceae bacterium; assembly: GCA_964600035.1. GTDB lineage: Bacteria > Chloroflexota > Anaerolineae > Promineifilales > Promineifilaceae > CAZRIB01. The sequence goes on from CAZRIB010000496.1 coordinate 2,681, forward strand.
ACGTGTAGTATTAGACAAAGTGCAAAACACACATGCGGTCTCGCAATTAACCGGCAAAGCGGCTGCTCATTATATGTTTGTTGTAAACCAAATGTCTGAGCAAATGTGAGGAAAACAAGGGAATTTTATTGCTTCACGATGTTTTACCTGACTGCGGCTGACAGATAGCAACCTGACAAGTCGATGTTGTTTGATATTTTGTAAATAACAACTGAGCGGACGGTTAATTATCAAGTAACACCAGTGTCGTTTGTGACTTGGAGGTGGGGGCGGGGAAGCTGCCGCTTTCATGCCGCTTAATCTTATTAATAGCCAACATCAGAAAGTTGTCAAGTTATATTGGTTATTGGGC
>CAZRIB010000497.1:0-3032 GCA_964600035.1 uncultured Ardenticatenaceae bacterium
TTTAAGCCAGGGATGGCAAAGTAATCGGCAATGGGGCTGCCGTTGGTATCCAACACTGGCAGGCGGCGCAGGTCGGCCAGCAGATACCAGCCCACAATGAGCCGGTACTCTCCGGCGGGCAGGTCGCTGGCGAGCTGAATGGTGATGGGGTCGGTGATGGTTTCGCCGGGCTGCCATTGGCTGGTGGGGTATGTGCCTTGCAGCGGCCATGTGTCTACCTGCCCGACAATCTGGTCGTTTGCGTCAAGAATCTGCAAGAAGATGGTGTAATCTTCGTTCATGGGGGCAAGTGCCTGCCATGTCAGGGTGACGGGAAGCTGCCCGCCGGGGGTGAGGGCGTTTTGGGGCAGGTCTACTTGAAGCAGGGCAATTTTGTCGTCGAAATTGGTGGCATCCGGGGGGAGGGGAACGCCGCTTACTGTGATTTGACCGAGCGAACAGGCATTTGTAGGGGCTTGCAGCCAGCCGCAAACGGCCGTTTCTCCCTGCACAGAAGCCAGTAATTGATAACGGCCGTTTGCCAGTGGCGTTTCCACCTCTGCCGCCAGCACAAAAGGCTGTTCAGGCTGGTGCGCCGTTCGTTGTGACGGAGCGGGCGGCTGTGGCTTGAAGGTTTCCTCCGGCACAAGCGTTAAGGTAATGGGCGGGTTGGCTGAGCCAAATCCAGTGAGGACGACAGAAAGCGGTGTGCCCGGTCGTGGTGTTTCTACAAAAGCAGTGCCATCCAGCAAAATTGTGCCTAATTGGGCACGATACGGCCGTAAGCCATCCGGTTTTTGGGCAGGCGGCACAGTAATTTGCGCCACCGTCTGCCAATTCAGATCGGCGGCAGGTGTGAAAGGCGGCGCAAAGGCAGCCTGCAAGTTAAGCGTGCGGCTAACAGAGGCCAGCGGTTGGGGCAGCAGATGAAAGTCCGGCACAATTTCGCCTGCTTTCCAGGCGTTGGTGGGGTAATTGTTGTTGGCAGGATGCTGGCCTGCGGGGGGAATGGGGCTGCCGCCTTGCCAACGGGTATAGAGGTGCAGCGGCTGGTCTGTGGGTTGGGCGGCCTGCCAGTAGAGGGTGACGGCCGTTTCGTTGGGCGCAAAGGTGAGCGGGTGCAGTTCGTACCCCACCAGGGTGATGCCGTTGAGGGTGATGTTGGCGGGAACGGCCGTTTCTGGCAAAGTGGTCAGTGGGGTTGTTCCCACTTCTGTCAGCGGCCCGGCAGACCGCAAATGATACGCCCCGGCCAAACCGGGCAAAAAGCGTGCCAGGTAAACTGTTTGCCCGGCGGCCAGCCGTGCTTCCAGTTGGGCACGGTAAGCGGCCTCATCTGGCCAGACCGAAATGTCCAAATCTGGCCGGATGCCTTCGGCACTGTGCAGATATGCCAGCGGGGCGATTTTTTCGCTGTCGGCGAGAATGGCGGCGTTTTGGGCCAATGGCAGCGACAAGACAGCGCGTCCCCATTGGGTCAGGCCGTCGCTGGCAGATTGATCCACGGTTGTCCATGTGGCGGGTGTGGGCAGCAGGGCAGCCATGATGAGCAGGCTGAAGAGGGCGGCTGGCGGGAGATGGTTGTTTTTTTGCAGGGTGTGGCTGGCAAGAGCAACGGCCGTGCCGATGAAAACGGCCGTGAGCAAATGTGCCGGAATCAAAAAGACGTTCAAATCGGGGACGTAGTAGCTGAGGGCGTAGAATGCGTAGCCCAGCCAGGCGGTAAACAGCACCAGTGCAGCCTGCCACTGCCGCCGCAGCAGCCATAAAAACCCCAAAGCCGCAGCAGCCAGCCAAAATGTGCCCCATTCGGCCGTGAAAAGTCGCCCCACAACGGTGTAGCGCACGGGATCGCGCAGCCACGCCATGAGCTGCAATGCCCCCTGAAAACGGCCGCCTATGACCCAGTCTACAAAGCGGCCAAAGCCCATTGGTTCGCCGACAACGGCTTGCCAGCGAATGGGCAGGTAGGCGTAGAGGGTGAGCGGCAGAAGAAAGGCGAGGGCAGGGGGGAGACCATTTTTGGCAATGGATTTTTTTGTAATGGCCTGTGGGTTGTGCCAAAACGGCCGTGCCAGAAAAACGGTGAGCAAGGCCGGGGGAATGAGAATGAGCGTGGTGAGATGGTTGGTCAGTCCCAGACCCAGCACAAAGGCGAGGGCGATGATCTTTTGCTGGCTGTGTTTTGGCTGTGAGGGCGTGTTCTTTGCCAACTGCCAGCCGCCAATTTCCCGCATGAGGAAGAGGGCGGCGGCCACAATCAGGCTGTGGAGGGTGTACACCTCAGCGGCTGTGGCCTGGCTCCAAAAGGTGGGGGTTAAGCCGAAGAGCAGGGCGGTAAACAGGGCGGTTAGGCTTTGCCCGGTGAGGCGGCGCATGAAGGTGTAGAGGATGGTGACGGCGGTGAGGGCGTAAACGGCCGTGCCAACATTGACACGCCAGGCAATTTCGCCCCAGGGCAGCAGGGTGAACAATTTGGTTAGCAGCAGGTAGAGCGGGTAGCCGGTGGGGTGGACAATGCCCAGTTGGGGGATGACAACCTGAAATTCAAAGGTGTCGGCTTTGCCAACGGTTTGTCCCAGGGTGGCGGCGTAGACGGGTATCAGAAAGGCCAGCAGAAAGGCTTTGTCGCGCCATGTATTGGCTGCCGGCCATTTGACATAAGTCAGCAGCAGCATGAAAGCCCACAGGCTGGCGCAGAAGAACATCTGGCCGCGCAGGGTATTGACCTGGGGTTGGGGCAGGTAGGCCAGATTGAGCAGCAGGGGCAGGAAAACGGCCGTTCCCTGCCAGGGTGTGTGTGCTGCGGCCACTTTTTTCCAGATGAATGTGCCTGCGGCGGCGGCAAGCAGGGTGATGGTGATAGTGGGAAACGGCCGTGCCAGCCACACCAGCGCCGGGAAGAGAGTTTCATACAGGACACGGCTCAAGGCCAGCCCGCCGATGATGCTGAGGGAAACGGCCGTGATGCCAGCCAAAGCCGGTAAAAGTCGAGATGATTTCGTCATGCGGTTAATTGTATGAAGGCGGGTGAAATGTGCCAGCACGAGTTA
>CAZRIB010000498.1:0-3015 GCA_964600035.1 uncultured Ardenticatenaceae bacterium
GCTTTTTGTGGCCGTTTTAGTGCGTTTTAACGTACTTTTGGTTCTAGCCAATGATTTCAATCGTTGGTAATAGGCAAACCACGATTTAATGCGGTCGTATCAGATGTAAAGGTGTAGATAAGTACGGCCGTTTCACGGTATAATATCCTGCCATGCCTGAACTACCCGAAGTTGAAACTGTTGTAAGAGCATTGAGAGAACCGTTGAACGGCCGTATCATCACGGGTGTAGACAACGATTGGCCCCGACAAATTGTTACACCGCGCTTTTCAGAGCTGCAAACACGCATCAAAGGACAGCAAATTTTAGGGGTAGAACGACGCGGCAAATACATCCTCATGCCCCTCAGCAAGCAAGATACCCTTATCATCCATCTAAAAATGTCTGGTCATCTGGCTGTTGTAGACAGCACTGCTCCTGTTCATAAATTCGTACACACGCGCTTCCATCTGGACAATGGCAAAGAGCTGCGTTTTCGTGATATGCGAAAATTTGGCCGGGTGTATCTGGTGAATGACGTGGATGATGTGGTGGGGCATTTGGGGCCAGAACCGCTTCAGGATGGGTTTACGGTTGAGGTGCTGGCTGACAGGCTAAACGGCCGTACGCGCCAGCTAAAACCCCTGCTTCTGGATCAAACATTTATTGCCGGAGTGGGCAACATTTATGCAGACGAAGCCCTGTTTTATGCAAAACTCCACCCCAAACGAACAGCCAACTCATTGACACAGGCAGAAATTGCCCGTTTGTATGATGGCATCCGCCGGGCGCTGGCGTTGGGCATTGAACGGGAAGGGGCTAGCATTTCGCTATACGTAAAGCCTGATGGGACAAAAGGGGACATGCAAAATGCGGTAAATGTCTTCCGGCGCACACATCAGCCATGTTATGATTGTGGTACACCGATTGAACGCATCAAGCTAAACGGCCGCAGCACACACTTTTGCCCACACTGCCAAAAATAACAAACCAGCAGCACACTTTAAGCTTTAAGCGATTCGTCATCAATCTTTATTTTTTCAAAGGAAAGCACCATGCCAAACAAACTGGAAGTCATGCGCATTGTACGTGTTCCGCCATTGAGCAAACTGGTTGTAGAAATCCGCGACAACAGTTACAACAACCTGCAAGAAATTCCAGATGCCGCTGTGCAAAGAAGAATTTTGGCAGCAATTGGCGACTTAATCGTATTTGCCGGTGGTTACCAACAATTGGTTGATGCTGGTGTTGCTCCCCCGCTTAGCAATGCGCCAACCAGCCAGCCTAAACCCTCAGAAACGGCCGAACTGCGGGAAAAACAAGCGCAATTTTTAGCCCAACTCACCCATGCCACAGAAGAGGAAGTAGAAATCTCACCTTCATCCGTCTCGCTCTTGGGCAACTTGCGAAGAAAAAGAACCGCTCCCCCGCGCCCACTCTCACTGGCAGAACAAATTGATGAAATTTTGCAGGAGAAGATTGCCCGTTACCCGCAGTTGGCTGGCAGAAAAATCAATATTGTTGCAGATCCAAAGGGGGGACTAAGAATTTTGGTAGACGGCCGTTACTACAACCGCCCCTCAGAAATAGAAGAAAAAGGCATCGCCGGACTGATAAAATTAGCCATCAAAGAGTGGGAAGCCAAAACTTGAGAGATTACGAAGCGGCAGGAGGCAAAATCTCATGAAAATAAGCAGCTAACTTTTCTCGCTCTGCTTGAGGCAAAAAAGCTGCTTCAGCCGCATTCAAAATCATCAGCCGCAAATTTTCATACCCCAATTTCAGGCGGTTAACCGCAATTTCATACTCATCCGAAAGAACAATATCGCTCACAGAAGGGTCATCTGTGTTAAGCGTTGCCTTCAAACCCAAGTCCAGCATATCCACCAACGGATGATGATGCATGCTGCGGACTACCCCCGTCTGCAAATTACTCGTCAGGCACACCTCAAAGGCAATGTTTCGGTCTCGTACCATCCGCAGCACTTCCGAATTCTCAATTGTGCGAATCCCATGCCCAATACGGTCGGCATACAAATCATCAATGGCCTGACGCACCCCTAACGCACTGGCCCATTCCCCTGCATGAATGGTGATACCCAGTCCTACTTCTTTGGCCTCTTTGAAGATAGGGGTAAACGGCCCTGGTGGAAAACGCACCTCATCCCCTGCCAAATCAATACCAATGATGCCTTTATTCGCCTTGGCAAATGCAATCTCGGCAACTCGTTTTGCTTGTGGTAAAGGATCGTGACGAACCAGGGTGATAATCAGGCCAATTTTAATGTTGTAATCGTGGGCAGCCTGATGTGTGGCATCGATGACCCAATCTGTTACTTCTTCCAGGGGGAAGTTTCTGATGCGTGCCAACGCCTGCGGGCTAAAACGCAGTTCCAAATAACGGATATTGTCTTCTGCGGCATCGGCTACAGCCTCATAAGCCAAACGGCGAATGATTTCCGGGGTGCGGTAGAACTGGCGCAGTACTTCAAATTTACTCAGGAAGGCGACGTGGTTAGCGGGGTCATTGGTTACCTGGACATACGGCCGTAACGCATCAAGGCTCGTCGTCGGCACATCCAGCTTAAACGCGCGCGCAATTTCCAGCAAAGATTCCAAACGCAAAGAACCTTCCAGGTGACGATGTAAATCGATCTTAGGAAGGTTTCTAAGATTCTGCTGAGGTGAAAGCACGCTTTCTGGTTGATTCAATGTACTTTTTATCATGGGTAACGACATGTCTATGGTAAAGACAGGTCGCTATTCTGGCAAGGGTTTTTGAGAAAAATTAGGAGAATTGTCACTTCATAATGGGTGCATAACCCATAAATGGGCAATTCTTAACCCGCTTGCCGTCTATTTGGGTCACTTTTTTATTTCAGTACGGTGGTGATTCGTATTTAGTACTCAGTCAAGTGTTCTTTGATGGATACAAAGATTGGTTCAATCTCGGAGATTGAACCAATCTAATCCCTCATTTCACATGTGACTGAGTATTAGCTCTCAGCGACAACCGTAGAGCCTTGGGCTTGGGAG
>CAZRIB010000499.1:0-3015 GCA_964600035.1 uncultured Ardenticatenaceae bacterium
TTGACACGGCCGTTTCTTCTGTGTTACCATGCCGGGACTATGTTGAAGAAAGCACACGGCCTCTATTTATATCCTTTTGACACCATGACTCCCCAATGGGTGGGTATGGCGATTGTTGTTTGCCCACAGGGTTTGGTGGCCGCGCAAAGGAAAAGGGAGAGGCTTTCGTAACTTTTTAATTTTCCTCACTGTTTTTCAGGGACGCGATGACCACCATCGCGTCCTTTTTTGTTTGAAGGTATGCGTTCAGAAGCTGTCAATTATTACTTTCAGGAGACACCACGTGCCTGCGGTGCACCAGTAAATGAATGAAAATGTGGCAGGTGGCAATTGGCAAGTGGCAAGAGTTGCTTCGTAATTCGTAATTCGTAATTCATAATTTTTCGGAGGAGGTTTGATATGCGTGTTGTAAACGGCCGTGCCGATTGTGCCATACAAGTTCAAGGGCTGGGAAAAACATTCAAATTAAAACAGAAAGCACCCGGTATGGCGGGCAGTTTGCGGGCTTTGTGGAAACCTGAGACGAAAGAAGTAACGGCCGTTGCCAATATCAGCTTTGAGCTGGAAAAAGGCGAACTACTGGCCTTCATTGGGCCAAATGGCGCAGGCAAATCCACAACCATCAAAATGCTCACGGGCATTCTCTACCCCAGCCAGGGCGAAGCCAGCGTCTTGGGGCACACACCCTGGAAAGAGCGCCGCCAGCTTGCCTACAAAATCGGGTCCGTCTTTGGGCAAAAACCACAGCTTTGGTATCACCTGCCGCCGGAGGACACGTTTCGCCTGTTCAGCCGCATTTACGAACTGGATGAGGCCGAATACCGGCGGCGGCGCGGCTTTTTGGTAGAGGCGCTGCAAATTGAGCCGCTGCTGAACACACCTGTGCGCAAGCTCAGCCTTGGACAGCGCATGAAGTGTGAAATTGCCGCCTCGCTTCTACATGGGCCACGTCTCATTTTTTTGGATGAGCCTACTATTGGCCTGGATGTGATTGCCAAGCAGCAAATTCGGGATGCCATCCGTTATTTGAATGAGCAGGATGGTGTGACGATTTTCCTGACCAGCCATGATGCCGGTGATGTGGATAGTTTGTCCAAGCGGGTGATTGTGGTCAATCATGGACAGATTATTTTTGACGGCCGTACCTCTGCACTCAAGCGGCAGTATCTGACGCGCAAAGTGATTGATGTGCGCTTTGCCGATGCGCTGGATGCGCCATTTCAACTGCCCGGCGTGCAGACGTTGAAGCAGGGCACGTATGGCGTAAAGCTGGCATTCAACAGCCAGCATGTGCCTGTGGAGCAGGTGATACAGCAAGTTATTGCAACAAAACCTTGCCTGGATGTCACCATTACAGACCCGCCGCTGGAAGAGATTATTCGCGAAATTTATCAGAATTGAGGGCTGTCCTGGAGGATGTGATGCAGTTGTCACTTAACACAACGTTTCGTAAGTACAGCGCGGTAACGCTGGTTAATTTGCAGAACCAGCTTGCTTATGTTTGGGATGCGGCCTCGCGTTCTGTGCTGATTGTGTTTTTTCTGTTTATTTTTGTGCAGTTGTGGACGGCCGTTTACCAAAAGCAGGCCACTAACAGTATTGCCGGGCTTACGCTGGCTAACACAATCTGGTACTTTCTCTTTGCCGAAATGGTGGAACTGGGCAAATTCCGCCACGATACGGTTATTTCCAATGAGGTGAAGGATGGCTCTATTGCGTATACGCTGGTACGGCCGTACAACTATTTAGCCTATCAGTTTGCCAATGGGTTGGGAGAAACGGCCGTAAAAATGGCCTTCGTCTTCCTGTTTGGCGCACCCATCGCCTGGTACTTTGCCGGAGCCCCTAACATTTACCTGCTCGGCCTGCCTGCCACCCTGCTTGTTTTGGCACTCGGCCTGACCATCGACTTTTTTGTTTCCAGCATGATTGGGCTTATGGCTTTTGTCATGGAAGATGTTTTTTCACTGCGGCTCATCTACCAAAAACTCATCTTCATTCTGGGCGGACTGCTCATTCCAGTCGATTTTTTACCCGACTGGCTCCAGCGCATTGCCAAAGTACTGCCCTTCAACCTGACAACCTATGCCCCTGCCAAGCTCTTTGTGCGCTTTACATGGGAGCAGTTTTGGCAAATTTTAGCCCTGCAAATGGGCTGGCTCGTTATCCTGGGGTTGTTGTTGTGGCGGCAGTACCGTTGGGCATCGCGGCGGCTGGCGATTAATGGAGGGTAATAATGCATCGCTTAAAAAAGGAAGCTGCTTTTCTTAAATCACTCGTTGCCATGAATCTGGCCTCTTCAATGGAATATCGGGCCAGTTTTCTAACTCAGGTCGTGGGTATGATGGTCAACAACGGCATTTACTTTGTCTTTTGGCTTATCTTTTTTGACCAGTTTGGCGCGATTCGTGGCTATGAAATGAAAGACATTTATTTGCTGTTTGCCATTGCCACAGTGGGGTATGGCATCGCGCATTCGCTTGCGGGGAATGTGGGGCAGCATCTGGCTTATCTGATTGCGCAGGGGCGCATAGATTATTACCTGGTGCTGCCACGGCCGTTACTGCCCCATGTCATCTTCTCCCGTATGGACGTGCCCGCCATAGGCGACCTCGTTTTTGGCATCATGGCCTATCTATTCACCGGCCGGTTTCACCCGGTGGACATCGCCTTGTTTCTGCTCTGTGCGCTGTTAGGGGGCAGTATTTACATCGCCTTTTCAGTGATAACTGGCTCACTGTCATTTTATTTGGGGAATGCCCAATTTCTCAGTACGCAGTTGAATGGAGCTATGCTTACATTTGTGCTGTATCCCCACACCCTGTTTTCAAGCGGGGTGCGTCTGGCCTTGCTCACGCTGCTGCCTGCTGGTTTTATTGCATCTGTGCCGGTGGAAATTATGAATACGCGGAATGGCTGGCTGCTGTTGATGATGGTGGCTGCCAGTGGGGTGTTTTGGTCAGTGGCAACGGCCGTTTTCTATTTTGGCCGCCGTCGTTACGAATCCGGCAGCGC
>CAZRIB010000500.1:0-3014 GCA_964600035.1 uncultured Ardenticatenaceae bacterium
TTATTGGAAGGGCTGCGCATGCTGCAAGGGGTTGCCCGCGTTTATAAAATGTGACGGGTGGCAAGTTGCAGGTGGCAAGTTGCAGGTGGCAAGTACAAGTAACGAGAAGCCAGTGTTCAGTGTTCAGTATCTATTTCCTGTGAGCAGCGCATACGGAATACGGATCACTAAACACTGAACACAGGTGCTACCCGTCTACAGGTAGTTCTTTAAGCCAAGCCTGCACACGCTGCACCGCATGGTGACCAATGGCAATGTAGGTGTCCAACGCCTGCGCCGCTCTTTGGTAAGCTCTTTGCCAGTCTTGGTGATGGGCGGCAATTTGGGCTAAGCCAAACAAGGCATCGGCAATCATTTCCTGGCTTTGAAGAATGCGTGCCTGGGTGTACAACTCGGTGAAGGTGTCAACGGCCGTCTCCCACTCCCCCAACGCCAGCTCACACCGTCCCAAATCGGCCAACGTACGTGCCACATACCAGCGATGCCCAATATCACTGGCCAACTGAAACGCCTCTTGCAGCACAGCATAAGCCTGCTTCCCCAAATCCAGCGCCTGGTACACCCGCCCCAAACTGCGCAAAAGCAAAATTTCCCGCTCCAAATGGCCTGTTTGCCGGGCCAATATCAGCGCTTCAGAAAAATAAAGCAGCGCCTGATTAAAATCACCCTGTTCTTCAGCCAGAACACCCAACCCCCACAACATGGCCGCAGCATGGAATTGTTCTGCGCCCTCCGAAGCCTCCATTTCCATCAAGCCCAGCCCTTCTTCATAAAACGCTTCAGCCCGGGCAAAATCGCCGCGCATGTAAGCCTGCACGCCCAATCCCCGCAAAAATTGGCTTACATCACTACCCACCCCCAGCGTACGCGCCAGCAAAAGTCCCTCTTTGTAATACGCTTCAGCCAGACCGTAGTCGCCTCGGCGGGCGGCCAACACGCCCAATGTCCGTAAAATGTGGCTCAAATGACCCTCATCCTCAAGCTGGCGTGCCAGTTCCAGTGCCTGCTCAAATTGGGTTTCGGCTTCAATGTACTCGCCCAGCCGCATGGTTACCCTGCCCATGTAGTGGTGGAGTTTCATCCGGCTGGCTGTGTCTTCCGGAGGCACAAAGCTTTGGGCGGGAGCCAGCAGTGCTTCGGCCGTTTTGTATAAACCGCGTGATTCCCAAAAGTGGTAAAAGGCCTGTATGCCTTGAATGTAGGCGTCAGCCATACCGGAGGCCATTGCCCAGGTAACGGCCGTTTCAATATGCGCCTTCTCCATTTCCAGCAAGGGATAATGGCGGGCATGGGTGGCTGCAAATTGGGTGTAATACGTAACCATGCGCTGGGTAACGGCCGTGTCATCTGCCAGCTTCTCCCGGGCAAAGTCACGCAGCAGTTGGTGCAGCCGGTAGCGGGCAGGCTGACCCGCCAATGCCGGACGGCCTGTTTGCACCAGAGACAATGCATAAAAATGGTGCAGCATACGCCGCATCTCCGCCCGGCTCACCCCGGTAACGGCCGCTGCCGCCGCTTCACTGAAATCTTCGCCAACAAACACGCTCAACGCCGCAAAACAGTGCTGCTCCTCCGGAGACAGTGCCGCATAGCTGGCCTCAAAGGAAAGGCGCACACTTTGCTGGTCAAAGGCCAGTTCATGCAGCCGTTGGTTTGTTTGCTGAAGTTGGGCTAAAAATTCGGCCGTGGACCACCCTGGTTCATAAGCCAGGCGAGCGGCGGCAATGTCTATGGCCAATGGCAGGTAGCCCAGCAGTTGGGCCATCTGGATAAACAGGGACTTTTCGTCCTGAACACGGCCGTTTCCCAAAACCCGTGCAAACAACGCCAGCGCATCCCCGGTTTGGGGAGAAAAAGGAGACAGATGCAGCCGGTAAGCCCCTCGCAGCACCGACAAATCCTGCCGCCTCGTGGTAACAATAACAGCACAGCTCCCGGTAGGCGGCAGCAGCGGCGCAACCTGTTCACTGCGCTCGGCCCCGTCCAGAATGATCAACGCCCGCTTGCGCCCCAGTAAATCGCGCACCACCCGGCTGCGGCTGTGTAAATCGCTGTACTGGCTCACGTCCAATTGGTACGCACTGGCAAAAGTCCCCAAAATCGACAGCGTGTCGGACAGGTTCACACGTGCCCACAATACGCCATCTGGAAAGCTGTCACGCATGAGGTAGGCCATTTTGACGGCCAACGCGGTTTTGCCCACGCCGCCCATACCGTGTATGGCATAAATAGCGGGATGGGTTGGTTTGCTGAGTTCGGCACGAAGTTGGGCTATCTCTTCTTCGCGGCCAACGAAGGTGGGTAAATCTGCCATGACCTGAAAGGGGGCTGGCGGCAGTGTAGAGGAAACGGCCGTACTCAGCCACGGCCGTAACAAGGCCAAAGCCTCCGTATCATTGGTTTGTCGGGCTGAACGTTCCAGCACATCCACATCGGGATGCCCGGCAGAGACGAGCAGCTCTGCTAGTTCTGCCCTGTCTAAATGGAGCACCACAGCCAGCCGCAGCAAATCCTCACGGGTACGCGGCCGTTTCACCCGTCCTTCCAGCCAATTCACAATCGTCGGCTTGGGAATAGAAGACAAACGCGCCAACTGCCCGGGCGTATAACCCGAACGCGCCACAAACTTCCCCAACACATCAGCCAACTGAAAAGAATCAAACCCCATACAAAACCATCCCTGTCATCATTCAAATTTACCCTATCACACCAAAATACAAATCACAACACAACCCAAACGAATTGATACACTTTTAATACAAAAAACCTCCATTCAATAAACACACAATCCGCTAATCTAGAAAATGAGGGATTAGGGATCACCCCATCCCCTCTCAATCATTGATCCATCACTCACAAATCTTTACTTTGAAGAGGAGACGACATGAGCAGCGCGCTCAACACCATGAATGAAAATGGAGCAGGTGGCAAGTGGCAGGAGTTGCTTCATATTTCATAATTCATAATTCATAATTTTCGAAGGAGCAAGCCATGACAAATTATCTCATCAGGCG
>CAZRIB010000501.1:0-3003 GCA_964600035.1 uncultured Ardenticatenaceae bacterium
CTCAGCGAAACTCCGTGATTTCTCTGTGAATCTCTGTGTAACTGAACGCTTACAATCATTGCTCTTTATTTCCGAGGCCATGCAGTGCGGTAAGCCTGGATGATGGTATCCATGAGCTGGTTAAATGCCGTGTCCACCTGCTGCCGTGCCGGGTCGGCGTTGTACCAGGCGGCCATTTCTTCTGCCCCGCGGGCAAAGGGGATGGTTGCGGCAAAGTCGGGGACAAGCTGCTTGATTTTGCTGTTGTCAAAAACCATGCTGTGGGCTTTGTCGCCCAACAGACCTGCACCCCAGTCAGCGTCAAAGGCGGCAATCAATTCAGAAGGGATGTGGACGATGTCGGGCTGTTTGCCAAAGGCCTGGCCAAGCTGCTCTGCAATCTGATTCCAGCTTAACACTTCATCAGATGTAATGTGGACAGCGTGCCCAATGGCATGGGGATTGCCCAGCAGCCCCACAAATCCTTTGGCAAAGTCCCGGTGATGGGTGAGTGTCCAAAGCGATGTGCCGTCGCCGTGCACGATGATGGGTTGGCCTTGCAGGATGCGCTGAATGATGGTGTACCGGCCGCGAAAGGGGATGAGGGAGGCGTCGTAAGTGTGGGACGGCCGTACAATGGTCATGGGAAAGCCATCATTCCGGTAAGCCTGCATCAGCCGCTCTTCGCAAGCAATTTTATTGCGCGAGTATGCCCAGTAAGGGTTGTGCAGAGGCGTGGATTCGGTAATGGGCAGCAGGGTGGGGGGTGTTTGATACGCCGATGCAGATGAGATGAAGATGTATTGGCGGGTACGGCCGTTAAACAGTGCCAGGTCTCGCTCAATATCCTCTGGTGTAAAGGCAATCCAGTTTACCACCACGTCAAAGAAACGGCCGTTTAATGCCTGCCGCACACTTTCCGGCCGGTGAATATCTGCCTGAACCACTGCCACATTGCGGGGAATGGGGTGGCGGGTCGTTGTGCCCCGATTGAGCAGGGTTAAATTGATACCGCGCGCCGCGGCCAGCTCCGTACAAGCTGAGCTAATGATGCCTGTGCCGCCAATAAAAAGTACGTCCATGTTTTGTCCTTTTTCTGTGAGGAAATAAAGTGAATTTTAGCAAACCCAGCCAAATCTTTGTGATTTTGGGTTGTTTTGGTTGGGGTTAATTAATATACGAAATGCGGAATTGGCAGCCAAACTTTTGTGGGTGTTTTTGTTCGTGTTAATTAATATGCGAAACAATGAGGGAATCCCCAATCTCCAATCTCTAATCCCCAATTTCCACGCGGGCGCGGTGAAGAAGCTGTTGGATGGTTTGGTGGCTGTTTTGGCATTGGGTTTGCCACGGCCGTATCGCCTGTGCCAGTTGGGGGTAAGCGGCGGTCATTTGGCTGTAAACGGCCGTACTGCTTTCCAGCAGGGTGAGAATGTCTTGCAGCAGGGTAGGGAAGGTGTCGTAGGAAACGGCCGTGTGCAGTAAATTGCTCATCAATTGGGTGCGGCTGCCAAAGCCGCGGGGCAGGCGGCGCATTTGTCCAAGATGTGCAATTTCGGTGCGGCCAATGACCATGCCGGTGTAACAGGGCGTGGTTAGTACACGAGCAATCTCTTTGAGGCCGGTTTTGTCATTTTCTAACAGGGCAGGGGAGGGAGGGAGCGGGGTGTCTGGCGGGTTGCATTGCAGCGTTTGCGCGTCGTGCGCCACAAATGCCAGCATCAGGTCGGCCAGCGCGGTGTAAAAGGGGTGTGCCTGCCGCCGCACCGCCAGCACCAGTGGGGGCAGCCAGGGAAGGAGGTGGTGTTGCAGGAAGGATTGTTGGGTGGCTATTAGGGATTGGAGATTGGGGATTGGTGCTGGTCTCTGAGCGCGAATCTCCAATCTCTCTGCTTCTATTTGGCATAGATGTGCCATGAAGGCCAATTCTATGCCGATGTGGTCGGGATTGGTGGTGGGGTCTGGCGGGGTGAAGTGGTTTTGCTGGTAGACGGCCGTTACCTGTTCCGTGACGGCCCCGCCAAGCAGCCCGGTAGGTGTTAAAAAGAAACTTTCAAACGGGTGCAGACTGCGCTGAAAAAGCTGGTAATGAGCGGCTGCGGCTTCGTCGGCGTGGTAGGGGGTGGGCACGGCCGCTGCCAGTTCTTCCACTTGGGTCACAATATCCAGCAGCTCCGGCGTTAGGCCTTCCAGAAAAAGACGGCTGAAGAGGGTGTATGTGTGCTGCCGGGAAACGGCCGTTTCGATGGGCGTGAGGGTGTTGTTCATATCAGACATAATGAGAATGGGGATTGGAGATTGGGGAGTTTAGCAATCTCCAATCCCTAATCTCCAATCTCTAATTCTCCTTAAACCTCGCAGGCATTTCCTTCACCATCTACCATAGGCAGACCGGCTTTTTTCCACGCTTCCATGCCGCCGGTGACATTGTACAGACGCTTAAACCCTTTTTGCAGCAGCACACTAACGGCCGTACTGGAACGTTTGCCCGTGGCACACGTCACCGCAAGGCTTTGCTCAGGCGACAGTTTCAGCTTATCCAACTGTGCCGGAAAGGTAAGCTGGGGCACAAGGTGGGTGTAGGGCATAAAGTGTGCCTGCTCAATGTGGCCTTCATCCCACTCATCATCTTCGCGCACATCCAGCACTTGCAGGCCGTTGGCAGACAGACGTTGGTGCAAAGTGTGGACATCTATTTGGGGAACGGTCTGTACCGGTTCGCCTGCACCCATCCAGGCCTTCATGCCGCCATCCAGATAACCGGTTACAAAGGAATCCATCGCGATGAAGGCCATTTTGAAGATGGCTTTTTGGGCGTTTTCGGCCGTGTCGGTTACCAAAATAATGGGTGTATCGTCTGGAACTATCCAGCCAACACGTTGTTCAAACTCTGCGCTGGAAAGCTGGATGTTGTACGCGCCGGGGATGTGCCCTGCGCCAAATTCGGCAGAGGAGCGGGCATCGACGACGGCGTGCCCCTGTGCCATGAGTTCTTTGACTTTTGCGGGGGAGAGGGGGTCGGCT
>CAZRIB010000502.1:0-3002 GCA_964600035.1 uncultured Ardenticatenaceae bacterium
GCGAAGGAGAACTACATGGCAAAAAAATCAGCCAAAACACGCAAAACAACAAAAACAACCAAAACGACCCAATCCTCAAACACCAAAACATTTCTGGTGATTGGTGGATTGGTTTTGGCCGCAGCCGCCATCATTGGCCTACTTTATTCAAGCCTGCGAGAACCTTCTGGCATCGAAGGCGTTCAAAAATTTGTATCCCCTGCCAGAGACCACGACAACACATTGGTTTACGAAGGTGGCGACAAGCCACAGCCCGGCGGACCGCATCTCGACATCTGGCAAAATTGTGGTGTCTACAGGTCTCCCATCAATGAAGCCAACGCGCTGCATTCATTAGAGCATGGGGCTGTCTGGATTACCTACAATGATTCTCTACCACAAGACGAAGTGCAGATTTTGGAGCAGCTTGGGCGTGAAAACAGTTACGTCATTGTCAGTCCGTACCCGACTCAAACCAGCCCGGTTGTTTTGACAGCATGGGCAACCCAGTTGGAAACAGATTCTGCCAAAGACGGCCGTGTTGCTGAATTTGTAGATCGGTATCAACAGGGCATTCAAACACCTGAACGTGGTGCATCTTGTTCCGGTGGGATTGGCTCACCCATTAATTGACTTCTGGTTACTTGTAGTAGGTGGCAAACGCAGCTTCGTAATTCGTAATTCATAGTTCATAATTCATAATTCTCAAAGAAGGGTGTGATGAAAAAATTACGTTGGGGATTGCTGTCAACGGCCAATATTAACCGCCGGTTGATTCCTGCTATCAGAGAGTCTGCACGTGGGGAACTGGTGGCAGTGGCCAGTCGCAGCCTGGAAGCCGCAAAAGCATACGCCGAAAAATGGAACATTCCGCTGGCATTTGGCAGTTACGAAGCATTGTTGGCTTCTGATGAAGTGGATGTGGTTTACATTCCACTGCCCAACCACTTACATGCAGAATGGTCGATTAAGGCGATGCGGGCAGGCAAGCATGTGTTGTGTGAAAAACCGTTTGTGTTGTCTTTGGATGAGATGGATGCGGTAACGGCCGTCTCTCGCGAAACAGGCATGGTCATTACAGAAGCATTTATGTACCGTCACCACCCCCAAACAAAATTGGTAGGCGAGCTGGTGCGAAACGGCCGTATCGGCAGCGTCACCCTGGTGCGAGGCGTATTCAACTTCGCCTTCTCATCCAGAGACAACATCCGCCTTGTGCCAGAATGGGGCGGCGGCTGTCTGTGGGACGTAGGCATCTATCCCCTCAGTTTTGCCCAATACATCATGGGCGGGCCTCCCGTGCGCGTCAGCGGTGAGCAGTGGCTGGGTGATACAGGCGTTGATGAGGTCTTTGCCGGGCAAATGATTTACCCAAACGGCGCAATTGCCCAAATCACATCCTCATTTTGCACCCCGTTCCACACTTTTGCCGAAATCATCGGCACAGAAGGGCGCATAACCATAGAACGGCCGTTTGTTGGCATAGAAGAAACCACCCACTTCCACCTCTACCCCAAAAACGGCCAACCCGAACAAATTCCCATCCCGCCAAAACCCCTTTACCTGGGCGAAGTAGAAGACATACACGCCGCCATTCTGGACGGGGCAAAACCATATCTGACACTTCAAGAAACCCGCAGTCACGTCAAAACGGCTTTAGCCCTGTACCAATCCGCCCGCACTGGCAAAACAATCACCCTTAGCTGAACGCTTGCATAAGATATACAAATTTCAAACATCCTCTTAACCATTTCTGAATAACTCCCCGGTATTCTTTGGGCAATACAGTATTGGTAAGCCAAATTTTGGCAAGACAAACAAGAACAAAGGAGACCAAAATGTTTCAGAAAAAGATTGTTTACATGATGTTAGGTGGTTTATTGGCACTGGGTATTGTTTTTGGTGGCGCAGCCGCCTTTGCCCAAACAGATGATGGCACAGCCACACCGGCAGCGCCAACCCCCTCAGTTGTAGAAGACGGCTTGACCGATTCCTTCCCGGAACGGCCGAACTTCCGGGGGCATGGCAATGGCAATGGCATCGGCGATAAAGGCGACCGGGGTGAAGCATTGGCAGAAGCCTTGGGCATCACCGTTGAAGAACTGCAAACCGCAGTAGAAACAGCCCAACAAACCATGCTCGACCAGGCCGTTGCCGATGGCCTGCTGACCCAGGAACAGGCAGACGCCATTCAATCACGTGGCGGTATGCATCGCGGATTCCCTGGCGGTAACTTTGAAGAGGCCCTTGCCGACGCATTGGGAATTAGCGTTGAGGAACTGCAATCGGCTATGGATACCGTTTTCACCAATCAATTGGCTGAAATGGTAGACGCGGGTGTCATCACTCAGGAACAAGCAGACCAAATGGCCGCCCGTCGTGCTGTTAAGGAGTATGTAGACGAGGAAGCCATTCAAAATGCCATTCAAAGCATTTATGAAGATGCCGTGTCTCAAGCTTTGGCAGACGGTGTCATCACCCAGGAACAGGCCGACGCGTTATTGAGTGACATCGCCAATGGCCCGGCTGGCTTCGGAATGCCCGGTTTTGGTGGCCCCCGTGGCGGACATGGCGGACATGGTGGACATGGCGGCCCGCGAGGCGGGCAAGGCGTCCCTTCATTTCCTGGACAGCCTGATGCCTAGTACACGTAACTCGCAGCCCGGATACCGTTTTTTGATAAAGTTACCAGAGGTAACGTGTACGGAAAACGGATAACGGATTACTGAAAACAGGTACTAGTAGTTAAATAAAAAAACGTGTCTGGCGAGAAGTCAGACACGTTTTTTATTTGGCATCAGGCATGATGCGCTGCCTCCATTTGGCGAATTTCGTGCCATCGTTTCATAGCTCCGGCACGGAACAAAGCCGGATCGAAGTCAGCAAGGGCTTCCCACCCTTCGATGCTGGCTAACTCGCGCTCTTCCTCCGTCAGCTCAATTTCCAGGGTACGGCCGTCTGTATACATTTCAAAAGTAAGTGAATCTTTGCCGTCATCGACGATGTCACGAATACAGGGACGG
>CAZRIB010000503.1:0-2997 GCA_964600035.1 uncultured Ardenticatenaceae bacterium
GGGTTAGGGGTGGGGGGGATGGGTGTTTGGGTAGGTATGGCGGCCAGTGGGATGCGGGTGGGTAGGGAAACGGCCGTTTGCGGGGTACATGCCGCGCCAGCCAGCCAAACCAGTATGAACAAGCCAACCATTTTTACTTTGGAAAACAGCATAAAAGGATCATACCATTCCCCGAATGAACGGCAAATGTCAGGACAACATTTACTGTCAGGTATTTGGTGGCGCAGAAAGTTGAGGAAATATTGGAGTGGCGTTAGAATAGTTTTCAATTAATTTTGAAACTATTGCATGAACTATATCTTATTTTTTAGGAGGATTGGATAATGCAGGGAGAAAGGCTTATGCGCCCCCCTTTGACACCGCCCACACTGTGGCAAATTGATCATTATAAAGAGCAAGGTCTTTATTTTTATTTGGAAGCAACAAAGGATATTTTGCCAAACGGCCGTGTCAATGTAGAAGGTCGTGGCGAAATGATTATGTTGGGCAGTTACTCCTATTTAGGGCTGATTGGACATCCAAAAATTAATGCAGCAGCAAAAGCGGCCGTTGACCATTATGGCACAGGCACACATGGTGTTCGTTTGTTGGCTGGTACGTTATCGCTGCACAATGAACTGGAAGCCAAAATTGCTGAATTCAAGAAAACGGACGCAGCTATTACATTCTCCAGTGGTTATGTAACAAACTTGTCTACTATTTCCAGCTTGCTGCGCAAAGGTGATACCGTTATTTGTGACAAGTTGAATCATGCCAGCATTGTAGACGGCTGTTTGTTGGCACAAGCCAAATTTGTGCGTTTCCGCCACAATGATATGGATCATCTGGAAAAACGACTGCAAGAGGCTGACCCGAACGGCCGTATTCTGGTCATTGCCGACGCCGTTTTCAGCATGGATGGCGACATCATCAACCTGCCCGAAGTGGTACGCCTGTGCAAAAAATACGGCGCATACCTCATGCTGGACGAAGCCCACTCCATTGGCGTATTAGGCGAAACCGGTCACGGCATTGAAGAACATTTCAATCTGCCGCCAGACGCGGTAGACATCAAGATGGGTACATTAAGCAAAACTATCCCCAGTGCGGGTGGCTATGTGGCCGGTAACCAGGAACTCATCACCTTCCTCAAACATGAAGCGCGTGCCTTTATTTTCTCTGCGGCCGTGCCCCCAGCCTCTGCGGCGGCGGCAAAAGCTGCCTTTGAAGTCATCGAAGAAGAACCCTGGCGTGTGCAGAAAATTCAGGATAACTACAACCACTTTGCCGGTCGTTTGCGGGATGTTGGGTTTGATTTGCTCTACTCAGAAACAGCCATTGTGCCGGTTATTTGCGGTTCCACAGAACGGGCTGCATCATTGGCAAAATATTGCCAGGATAGAGGCATTTTTGTGCAGGCGGTTGTGTCGCCTGTCGTGCCGGAAGGGCTGGCTCGTTTGCGGGCATGTGTTTCGGCCGCACACACTACGGAAGACCTGGATTACTGTGCTGATGTGATGATTGAAGGCGGGCGTAAACTTGGCATTATTGAGTAGGCAATACAGGTGCTTTTTTGCAGGTTGAAAGTTGCAGGTAGCAGGTCATGTTACTTGTAACTTGCAACTTGCTCACTTGCCCACTTGTTCATTTCTTCAATCTTCATTCAGGGGGTAAAAATGACCGACATCAACCAAAAGCTGCGCGATATTGTTCAGCACGCCTATGCCAATGCACCCGCGACGCGTGCCCGTTTTGAGGCGGCAGGTATAACACCTGACGACATTCAAACGGTGGCCGATTTGCCCAGGCTGCCTGTTTTGCCTAAAGACCGTGTTGTTACATTGCAGCAAGAAAATCCCCCGTTTGGTGGTCTGCTGGCTGTTCCTCAAGAGCAGGTTCGCCGTGTTTTCTTTTCCCCTGGCCCCATTTATGAACCAGCCCCACCGCCTGATGACTCTGCCTGGGATGTGATGGTAACCGCCCTTAAAATAATTGGCTTTCAGGCGGGAGATGTGGTGCTGAATACTTTTTCGTATCATCTTGTGCCTGCCGGTTATATTTTTGACGAGGCGCTGACCCGGCTGGGCTGTACGGTGATTCCGGGTGGGGTGGGTAACAGCGATTTGCAGTTACACATGCTGCGTGATTTGCAGTGTACGGGCTACGCCGGGACGCCGTCCTTTCTGATGAGTTTGATTCGCAAGGCGGAAGAGGCGGGGATGGACTTTCGGGCACAATTTAGGGTGCAAAAGGCCATTACTTCGGCGGAGCCGCTGCCGCCCACTTTGCGGGCGGCTTTGGCTGGTTATGGCATTACAGTGGGGAATGCCTATGCCACGGCCGAATTGGGGGTGCTGGCCTTAAATCTGGATGATACGCCTGATTTGCACTTGCTGGATGAGCCGATTGTGGAAGTGGTTAGCCCGGATAGTGGGCAGCCGGTTGGCCCCGGTGAGGCGGGTGAAATTGTGGTGACGAATTTTAACCCTGCTTACCCGCTCATTCGTTTGGGAACGGGGGACATGGCTGTGAATGTAGACCCGAAACCGGGTGAAAGTAAGCAAAGCGAGCGGGCTGTGAGGTTGGTTGGCCGGTCTGGGGATGCTGTGAAGGTGCGTGGCATGTTTGTTCACCCGAACCAACTGCGGCTGGCTGGCCGGCAGGTGGCTGGTGTGGCACAGGTGCAGGGGGTGGTGACGCGCCCGGATTTGTCGGATGTGTTTACGCTGCGGGTGGTGGCTGAGGCCGGGGTGGATAAAACGGCCGTTTCTCAGGCATTGATGGAGACGGTTCGGGGTATTTGCCGGGTACGTGTTAACCAGGTGGAATTTGTGGATGCGTTGGCAGATGATGCACCGGGCATGGTAGACGGCCGTTCCTGGGAATAACCGCAATCTGGCAGGGGCAGCTTTCAAACCTGCCCCTGCCAATTAAGGAACGAGAATGAAACAACCTACAAAACTGAGATTAGAGATTAGAGATTGGAGACCGGTGTAATCTCTAATCTCCAGTCTCTAA
>CAZRIB010000504.1:0-2988 GCA_964600035.1 uncultured Ardenticatenaceae bacterium
GTAGCAGTGGCCGTCAGGGCGATGCAGACCGCCTGGGGCAGCCGTTGGCGCACATCGCGAAGCTGCCGGTATTCGGGGCGGAAGTCGTGCCCCCATTCGGAGATGCAGTGGGCTTCGTCAATGGCCAGGCAGGCGACACGGCTTTGTTCGAGCAGTACCAATGTTTCTGGCCGCAGCAGGGTTTCGGGGGCGACGTAGAGCAGCTGCGCCTGTCCCTGCCGCACCATGTGGGCGGTGGATTGGTACTGGTCGTAGCTGAGGCTGCTGTTGAGGTAAACGGCCGTCACCCCCAACTCTCTCAGCCCGCTTACCTGATCTTCCATCAAGGAAATGAGCGGCGAGACGACGACGGTCAACCCGTCAAACATGAGCGCGGGAAGCTGGTAGCAGAGCGATTTGCCGCTGCCGGTGGGCATGACAACGAGGCTGTCCCGTTTTTGCAGGACGTTTTGGATGATTTGGGCCTGTAACGGCCGTAACTCATCGTACCCAAAAACCGACTTGAGCAGTGTGCGGGCCGTTTCCAAATCCAGGCTGCCATTGGTTGGCGGCAGCACTTTTACCGCACCGGCAAACGGATTGGCAGGCGGTTCATAAGGGATGTGTTCCTCGTCATCGAAGGGAACGTAATCGTCATAAAAAAAGTCGTCAAATTCAGGGGGTGGGGGCGTGGCTGTGGGTTCTTCTGGAGGCAGCAGTTCGGTGGTATCCTCTGCAGATGGGGGCTGGTTTAACAAGGGGGCCAATCGCCGCGCTGCATCTTCCTGTGTGATGATTTGATCATTCTCATCAATGTGGGCCACCCCAATCCCTTCGGCCAGCAGTGCTGGGGCGATGAGCTTGCTGCGGTGGCAGTTCTCCGGTTTGCCCTCGCTGCACATGATGGCGACGGGCAAATTTTGCTCCCAGGCACGGCGCAAACGGCCGATTCCTTCCCGAAAAAATGGTTTTTGGCGGCATTTCTCGTAATCCACCTTGCCGTCGGTGTAGCAGTCGGGGTCATCCGGCTGGCCGCCCAGCGTGTCGCCCATGAAAACGTAGCGAATGCCGGACTGCCGCAGGTGGTTCTCCAGCGCCGCTTTGGAGAAATCGGGTTTGTAGCGGGAGTAGGGGCGGGAGCGCACATCAATCAGGTAGGCAATACCGTTGGCGTGCAAAATCTGAATGAAATCGGTCACCTCACGGGTGCCGTAGCCGATGGTAAAGATGGGTGAATGTGTCATGAATATTGTTGGTTTGGTTCTTTGGGTTTTGTAAATGTGGCCTGAAACGCGATGCGTACGACCGCTCTGTTCATGAATTACGTCTCATGGCTAATCATTCCAGGCGTTCTATGAGAATCCAAATTGTACCTTGAAAAGCGGCTTTCTTCACCTTGGTGAGCTTGTCAGGGTCTGCAAATAACTTGTCAACGCTTGCTCTGGGTTAGGACAACGAATGGCCGATCGAACGAGCTCATTCCTTCATCAATTCGTTGCTATGCTCCCTGACCAGTTATTTACTTAAAACTTGTTCATGCACCCTGACAACTTTGATAGACTTTGACACCAATTATCTCTTCGCATAAACTTGCTGTGTGGTTTTGTCCAGTCTCTAAAAACAGTTAAGGAAGCACCCATGAACAAAGCCTTTCCCGTTCCCGAACAAGGTCAGATTGTCACTGTACGCCAACGGCCGTATATCGTCACCGACATCTTGCCCAGCCATCTCCCCCCATCGCCCCTCACGCCCACACAGCCGCCCCACCACCTGCTCACCCTCACCGCCATCTCCAACGACTTGATGGGGGAAACCATACAGGTAATTTGGGAAGTGGAGCCGGGAGCCAAAATCAACGAAAGGGTGGAGCTGCCAGACCCGACCGGCTTTGACAGCCCGGAGCGGCTGGACGCCTTCCTCCACGCCGTGCGCTGGGGAGCCATCGCCACCGCCGACACCCGCGCCTTGCAAGCCCCCTTCCGCAGCGGCATTGAAATAGAAGATTACCAGCTTGACCCGCTGGTGCGCGCCGTGCAGATGCCCCGCGTCAGCCTGCTCATTGCCGACGACGTGGGCTTGGGCAAGACGGTAGAAGCGGGATTGGTGGTGCAGGAACTGCTGGTGCGCAGCCGGGCGCGTACTGTCCTCATCGTTTGCCCCGCCGGGCTGCAAATCCATTGGCGCGACCAGATGCGCGACAAATTCGGCCTCGACTTTCGCATTGTGGACAGTGAGTTGATGAAACGCCTGCGCCGCAGCCGGGGCATTCACACCAACCCCTGGACGCATTTCCCCCGCCTGATCACCTCCATTGATTTCATCAAGCGAGACCGGCCGATGCGCCTGCTGCGGGAAGCGCTGCCTACCGAAAATACCTTCCCGCGCAAATTTGACCTGCTTATTGTGGACGAAGCCCACAACGTGGCCCCGGCGGGCAGCGGCAAATACGCTGTAGATTCCCTGCGTACCCAGGCGGTGCGTGCTCTGGCCCCCCATTTTGAACACAAACTGTTTTTGACGGCGACACCCCACAATGGCTACCAGGAAAGTTTTTCGGCGCTGCTGGAACTGCTGGACAACCAGCGTTTTGCTCGCGGGGTGCTGCCCAACCGCAAGCAGTTGGAAGCGGTGATGGTGCGCCGGTTGAAGTCGGAGCTGGTGGGGTGGGACGGCCGTCCCCGGTTCCCCAAACGGCGGCTGGACGTGATTGAAGTGGCCTATCCGGAAGAAGAGCGGCAGGTCCACGCCTGGTTAAAGGAATACGGCCGTCTCCGACACGAAGAGGCCGACGACACATCCGACGAACGGTTTGCCACCGAGTTTGTACTCAAACTGCTCAAAAAACGGCTCTTTTCCTCCCCGGCCGCCTTTGCCGCCACGCTGAGCAAACATGAGCAGACGGTCACCGGCCAAAGCGAACCCAGGCAGGAACGGAAACGGCCGTCTCCCGGCATCCTCCGCCGCCAGATTGCCCGAATTGATGAAGAGTACGCCGACGACGAAGCATAC
>CAZRIB010000505.1:0-2986 GCA_964600035.1 uncultured Ardenticatenaceae bacterium
ACGGTTCACGGCCTATGGCTTACGGTTCACGTTACCGACGGAATATCCCGCCGCAAGTACAGCCAATAGCTGGCCGCTGCCGCCACCACAATGACGATGACGCTGATGAGGACGAGGGGGGTGTCGAAACGGCCGTTCCTCACCACATAATTCGGGCTAAAATGCTTAAACGGCGTAATCAATTCAAACGTACTCTCGCCGAGCATATCGCCAAACGCACTCAACGCATACATACCAAAGCCCAGCCCCATGCCATATGGCGTTACACTGCGCACCCGCCGCACCAGCAATGAGATGGCCAGCCCCACAAACAGGAAAAACAATTGAAAAACAGCCAGCCCTACCATCATTAGCACTAATACATTATTGTCTACCGGGCTGTTCCCGTGAAATGCATTGACCAACACAAACGAGCTAATCCACACCACTGCCTGCGTCACCGCCAGACTGGCCAGCGCCGCCGCCAGCTTGCTGTTCATAATCTGCACACGGGCAACCGGCTTCGTCATCAGAAAATCGGCCGTTAACTCCCGCTCCTCAATCGAAACCAGCCCCACACCATAATTCGCTGCTTGAATCGCCAGCAAAATTTGCAAAAACAAATAGACAAACGTGAAAAAGCCCATGATGGAAGCAAAATCAATATCCACCATACCAAACGCCGCCAAAAACTCCGGCGGAAACGCATCCATCGTTTGCTGGATCAGCGCCGCATCTTTGGAAAACGACGGGTAAATGGACAGGTACAGAAGCGATATGCCCACTGCCGAAAGCGACCAGATAATCACCGAGCGCAGGCGCATCTTGAACTCATGCTTAAAAATGTTGCTGTTCATCGCCTGCTCCTTATTCGTAGTAGTGCATGAAAATCTCTTCCAGTGTCGGCTCTTCAATTGTTACATCCGACACCTGGACACTGGCAATTTTCTGCATCATGGCGTTAATATCGCCCTTGTAGAAGAAGCGCACCGCGCCATTGTTCTTTTCCAGATTGGTTACGCCGGGCAGGTCAAATGTTTCTGGTTCTAGCCCGTTAGCCACCACGCGGACTTTTTTGTAATTGTCTTTGCGTAATGTCTGAATATCTGAAATCTCCACCATACTGCCTTCACGGATGATGCCCACCCGGTCACACAGCCGCTGTACTTCACCCAAAATGTGTGAGGAGAAGAACACCGTGACGCCGCGCGCATTTTCTTCGCGGATCAAGTCAAAGAATTTGCGCTGCATCAATGGGTCTAAACCACTGGTTGGCTCGTCCAGGAAGAGCAGCTTGGGCGCGTGTAAAAGCCCCTGCACAATACCTACTTTCTTCTTGTTGCCGTAAGAGAGATCATCAATGCGCCGGGTCAAATCGAGCTCCATGTACTCGGCCAATTTGTACATCCGCTCTGTGTGGTCGCCTTCGTAAAAACTGGCCGAATATTTGAGCAGGTCAATCACCTTCATGCGATCGTAATAAAAAACTTCAGACGGCAGGTAGCCGATTTTTTTGCGAATTTCCGGCCCAAACTTGACCACATCCTTGCCGAAAATGGTGGCGCTGCCGCTGGTGGGGTAAATCAGCGAAAGCAGCAGACGGATGGTGGTGGACTTTCCTGCTCCGTTTGGCCCGATAAAGCCGAAAATTTCCCCTTCTTCGACTTTGAACGAGACATCTACGATGCCGCGGGCTTTGCCGTAATATTTGGTGAGATTATTGACTTCAATGACGCTCATGGCGTACTCCTTTTTCCTCGCTTCTAATTAAAAAATAATGTGACTATACAGGTGCTCGGGCCGCATCTCAGTCCCGAAGGGCTGCTCTCCAGACCGTGCCCGCTGGTGGCGCGGTGAGGACACCGGCCACAGCTAGAGAGGCTGTACAGTTACAAAACAATCATCATGAGACGTTTACCGCATTCGCCTCATGGATTATGAATTACATTTCACTCCGATGCCATGCTGGAGAAAGTCTATAAATTGGTCTAGTGTGATCATCATGGTTTCGTCATAGTTTGGGCCAATGTGGTCGATGTGATATTCGACGATGTGGGTGTGCATGGCGGCAATCATGTAGGCAAACATGTCTACGTCAATATCTGCCCGTACTTCTCCCCGGTTAATGGCTTGCTGGAGCAGCGGTGCAAAGAAGTTTTGGGCGGCGGGCATGTTGGCTTCGATGACATCGGCCAAAATGGGGTCGTCTTTGCTGGCCAGCAGTTTCTTGCCAATTTCGGCGTAGAGTGGGTAGTCAATGGCGAATTGGATGCCGGCGCGGTATGTGTCGCGCAGCAGGGTGAAGAAATCTTGCTGTGTTGGGTTTTGCAGTGCCGGGGTCAGGTAGTTGAGTTTGGCTTCACCCATCAGCTGCAGCAGGTAAAGAAATAAATCTTTTTTGTTGTCAAAGTATTGGTAAAAGCTGCCTTTGGCGATGCCGGCTTTGGTGACGATGCGGTTGATGCTGGCTTGCTTGTAGGGGTGGGCGGCGAATTCAGCAACGGCCGTTTCGCAAATGGCATCCCGCTTTTCCTGCGGCAAGTTAAAAAACGTCTCTTTTGGCATGACACTCTTCCCGGCAGTGACCACTCGGTCATGTGACTGACTGGTCACATTGTAGACGGTTTAGGGCGGGGTGTCAAGATTTTTGCCATAAGTCGTGCCATCGTTTCAAACTTTCCCCACTTGCGTTACAATGGTTTTGAGCCGTCCAACTGTTGTGTGTAACAGCAATAAACGATGAATGAACCTTCCTTTATATATAAAGTCATGAATGCACCACTGGCACACCTTAAAATCCTCGACTTTTCCACGCTGCTGCCCGGCCCATATGCCACCATGATGTTGGCTGATTTGGGGGCAGATGTGGTGAAGATTGAAGCCCCGGACAGACCGGAAATGACACGTTTGCTGCCGCCTTTTATTGAGGATGGTATTTCTGCGTGGCATGCTTATTTGAACCGGAACAAGCGGAGTTTGGGGCTGGACTTGAAAGCGCCGGGGGCTG
>CAZRIB010000506.1:0-2981 GCA_964600035.1 uncultured Ardenticatenaceae bacterium
TGGTCAAACGCCTGGCGGATTTTGAGCAGCAGGGCATCAATGGAAAACGGCTTTTGCAGCCAACCGGCCACATTAGGAAGCTGCAGCACCTCATCAGACATGCCTAATGGGTAGCCAGACATGATGAGGATGTGCAGATTGGGGTATTGCTCGTGCAAGGTTTGGATAAATTTTGCGCCCCCCACCTCGGGCATGCTCCAGTCGGTGACGATCATGTGAATGGGTTGGGCAGCAGCGCTTAATGTTGTCAAGGCGGAACGGCCGTTTTCCGCCAGCAGCACCGTATACCCCAACTCTACCAACGCTTCCCTTATCGACTGCCGAAGCGCTGTATTATCCTCTGCCACCAAAATCGTCTCTCCCCCTTCCAGAGAATCAATTAACGCCACCGTTTCACCAGTCGAAACAGCTTCTGCCAGCAAACGCGGCAAATACAAAGTAAACGTCGTTCCTCTGCCCACTTCACTTTGCACATCAATATAACCATGATGCTGCTTCACAATGCCGTAAACCTGCGCCAACCCCAGACCTGTCCCCTTACCGCGTTCCTTGGTCGTAAAAAACGGCTCAAACAAACGGGACAAATGCTCCGGCTGCACCCCTGTGCCGCTATCTGTTACAGACAGCTTTATCCACTGCCCCGGCTCCATATCCACAAGCGGCGGCACACTGTCTTCTGCCACATTTTCTTCTGAAAAAGCAAAAAGCAGCTCGCCACCTTCCGGCATGGCATCCTGAGCATTAAGCGCCAGGTTCATCAACGCCTGCTGCAAGCGTGTGGGATCGCCCATCGTGACATAGGCTTTTTGTTCGTATTTTATTTTGACGCGAATTGAATCTGGCAAGATGCGTTCCAGTAATTTGCACAGCGCTTTGGTAATAGGCAGCAAATCAATGGGGGCAAAGTCCATCACCGACCGGTGACTGAAATCTAAAATTTGGCCTATCAGATTAACGGCATGTTGTGCCTGCTCATCAATAGTTGCCAATTGGCGCATATGTTTCTCTGGCAGGTTGGCAGTTTGCCGTAAAAGTTGGGTGTAAAGGGTGATAACGGCCAAAATGTTGTTGAAATCATGGGCAATACCGGCTGCCAGTTGGCCTACGGTTGCCAGCCGTTCTTGTGACTGCTGGTAGCGCTGTTGGGCACGTTCATTGGTGACATCGCTTAACACCATTACCCAATAACCGGTTGGTTGTAAGCCAACCATCGGGCGGGCGGTCACTTCAAAGATGCGTGCGCCCGTTGTAATTTCTTGCCATGTTTCCGGGGTGGGTTGACGGCAAATAGTGTCAATTGGTTGGTCGGCCAAATGGGTAAGACGGCCGTTTTCATCAAACACACCCAAAACTTGCAAATATTCTTCGGCAATGGGGTTGCTGTTTACCACTTCCTTTTGTTCATTGAGCAAAATAACGCCATCAGGTACTGTGTTCAAAATATGGCGCATCAATTCAGCCTGTTCCTGAATCTGCTGAAGCAGACGTGTGCGCTCCTGTTCTGCCAGGACATAGGCAGTAACGTCACGGGCAATACCTTCCAGGGCAGCGGCACGGCCGTTTTCGTCATACACCAACACAGGCCGAATCTCCACCCAAACCGGGCGCCCTTCACGATGCACAAGCGAAAGCGTTACCCGCTTTTGGGCGGCGTGGGCATCTTGCACCAACTGCGCCAACTCATTCAAGCCGCTGTGATCGGCCACAACTTTAGATACAAGCGTGTCGTCCTGGTAGAGTTCCTCTGGTGTGTATCCTGTGATTTGTTCTACAGCCCGGCTCAGGTATTCAATTTTCACTTCTGGTTCCAAACGGGCACGAAAAATTACATCCGGCGCGTTTTCTGATAACCGGCGAAAACGGGCTTCGCTGGCACGCAGCGCTTTTTGCTCTTGTTCAAGACGGAATCGGTGAAAGGCGTTTTCCAACGTTGCCGGCAGTTCCTGCAAATAGCCCCGGTGTTTTGTCACATAATCACTTGCACCAAGGCGCATGGCCTGTACGGCAACCTGTTCATCACCCTGCCCCGTTACCAGCACAACGGGAATTTGCAAACCTCTTTCCTGCCGGAGAATACGCAGCGCTTCCAGTGCATCTACCCCGGGCAAACGGTAATCTATTAATAAAATGTCGTAAGGTATTTTTGTGTCTTGGTTCTCTGGCAAAAGGGTGAGCGCTTGCTCTAAAGTGGGGACGTTTTTAATAAAAATGTGGGGGGCGTTTTGTATCAGGTGTCTTCGGGTCAGATCTACATCGATGGTGTTGTGTTCGATGTAGAGCACGTGGAGCGGCTGCACACGCCTGCTGGTGTGGGTTTGCAGCCGGTGGTACACATCCTGGATAACGGCGGACAGCAGTTGGTAATATTCTTGTGACTTCATCAGGTAATCGTCTGCACCTGCTTTTAGGGCGGCAACGGCCGTTCCCTCACTGCCAGACCCCGTCAACACCACCACCGCCATCGGGAAACCCTTTTCACGAATCTCCGCAACCAGCTCCAGACCAAACCCATCTGGCAAACGCAAATCCAGCAGTGCCACATCAAACGACTCTCCGGCCAACTTCTCCCGGGCTTCTGCCAAAGAAGAGGCAACAATCAATTTAGCCTCCGGCAAGTCGCGCTGTAACTGCCGCAGCGTTAAATCAATATCAAGCGGGTTGTCCTCAACGTACAAAATTTTCATTGGCCAACAAATTTCCCTTCATTTAATCTGATTCATATCACCCCGTCGCGCTTCCTGCTCCGTTCAACGCGGTGGCTCATTCAAAACAGTCCAATACAGTTCAATTTGTTCTGCTACCTCAATAAATTTTTCAAAGTTTACCGGTTTGATGATATAGGAGTTGGCTCCTAGCTGATAAGCCTGCTCAATATCCCTGTCTTGAGAAGAAGAGGTCAAGACAACCACAGGAATGGTTCTAAAACGAGGATGATTGTGCAGTGCGGCCAAAAATTCAAGACCGCTGATTTTGGGCAGTTT